>JBDKIJ010000239.1:0-5547 GCA_039797155.1 Gemmatimonadota bacterium
TCGCGGGCTCGGATTGGATGGCCTCGTGGACACGGCACGGCTCGTTGAAGGCATTGGCGCGCGACGGCTCCTGATTGCCAGTCTCCCGGTGGACTCCGACCTCCCATCGGAATTCCGACGAGCGGTCGCTGCTGTCGCGAAACAGATCGCGCGGGCCGCGCCAACGCACTACTGGACGCTCCTCATCCTCGATGGATCAGGGCGGCACCTCTGCCTCGCCACCGTCACCGATGCGCCGCAGGGCGTACGGATCGCCGCCGCCGTCATGGATCGACAGCAGCTGCGCGACGCGGATGCGGACACGGCGCGATCCTTCGCATCCGTCGAAGAGCCCGACGATATGCTGCACCACGCCCGGTGCACGGACATTCTCCGACGCGACGCCGTTTCGCAGCGCTTCTTCGAGGCCCTCAGGCGTGCGGTTGATGCGCTGGCAATGTCGTTACACGTCGCACCCCGTGCGTCGGCGCCCAGAGGATGTACCACACAGGGCACGGAGCCGACGCCCGCCGAACGGCGAGAACTCGCCTTGGTCATGACGTCGCGCTGCTTGTTCCTCGCGTTTCTCGAAGCGAAGGGGTGGCTCGATCATCGACGTGATTTCCTGATGTATCAGACGTCACGGACAATGGCCCACGGCGGCCGCCTCCATCATCGCCTGCTGCGCCCCCTGTTCTTCGGTACGCTCAATACCCCACGACGGGATCGAGCGGCCACGGCGCGTGCATTCGGTGCGATCCCCTTCCTGAATGGCGGACTGTTCGCCCCAACCGCCCTTGAACGGCGTTGGCATCGCTACCAGTTCCGCGATGACGCCATCCTCGACTTCCTGCGTCACGTCCTCGACCGCTATCGGTTCACGGCACAGGAAGACTCGAACGCATGGTCGGAGGCTGCCGTCGATCCCGAGATGCTCGGGCGCGCGTTCGAAGGACTGATGGCACCAGCAGAGCGGCGTCGCTCCGGCTCGTTCTACACCCCCCCGCACCTCGTCGACCACATCGTGCGGGATGCGCTATCGGCACATTGCCCGGCCCTCGCCCCGCTCCTCGCGACACTCGACCAACCGCTGGGACCCGATCCACGCTGGCAGCCATGGCACGCCACGCTGAGCCGCCTGCGCATTCTGGATCCCGCCTGCGGATCCGGCGCCTGTCTGGTGCGCATGCTCGACCTCCTTGATCAGCTGCTGATCCGCGCCGGCGATCAGCGCGACCCCACAACCCGCCGACGCGCCATCCTCACGACCTCGATCTTTGGCGTCGATCGGGAACCGCTGGCGGTTTGGCTCTGCGAACTGCGCCTCTGGCTGGCCATGGTCATCGATAGCCCGACAGACGACATCGCGCGGATCGCCCCGCTGCCGAATCTCGATCACCATATCCGGCTCGGCGACGCACTGGCTGGTGGCACCTTCCAATTCGCCCCGCCATCCGCACGAACGCTGACACGACTGCGCGAGCGCTATACGCGAGCGAACGGCCCCCGCAAACGAGCGCTGGCCGTCAGCCTGAACCGGGAAGAGCGCCATCGTGCAATGGTTGCCCTCGAGCAGCAGATCACCACGCTGCGCCACGCGCGGCGGGAGCTCGTCCACACGATGCGCAGCGCCGATCTGTTTGGTACGCGACATCGACCACCTCGTCAGGCCCATCAGACGCTGCGACAACTGCGCGAACGCACGCGCGAGCTGCTGACACAACAGCGGCGCCTCCAGCGCGGTGGCGCCCTCCCCTTCCGCTTTGTCACGATGTTCGCGGACGTCGCAGCGACAGGTGGCTTCGATGTGATCATCGGCAATCCGCCATGGATCCGACCGCACGCTTTGCCGGCGAACGAACGCGTGCGATTACGCGAGGAGTTCGTGTCGATGCGGAACGCCCCGTGGCGCGCTGGTGCCCTGCGCGCCGGGGCTGGCGCCGGCTTTGCGACCCAGGCCGATGTGGCGGCCGCTTTCGTGGAACGGAGCACACAGCTGCTAGCGCCCAATGGCACACTCGCCCTGCTGGTCCCCGCCAAACTCTGGCGCGGACTCTCGGGTGGCGGCCTCCGCGAGCTCCTCACCACCCGAACGCGCGTCCACCGCGTACGCGACTGGAGCGATGCGCCCCCGCAGTTCGATGCGGCCACCTATCCGTCACTCCTCGTGACAGGACGCGTCGCGGCATCGACTACAGCGCCTCCCCCCTGCGCGGTCGATATCACACGCCGCCACCACCACGCCTTTCACATCACACACGACACGCTGCCCCTCGACGCATCACCGGGTGCGCCCTGGCTGCTACTACCGAAGCGCGCACGCACCGCCTTCGACCTGCTACAGCAAGCAGGGACCGCACTCGCTGAGACCCCACTCGGTCGCCCCAAACTCGGTGTGAAATGCGGATGTAACGCCGCCTTCCTGGTCCATGCCATAGAACACGCGGATGACACCGCCACCGTCAGTACCGTCGAAGGACCCGAGATCCGTCAGGGCGTCATCGAACGCCAATTGCTTCGCCCAGCGCTGCGCGGTGAACAGCTCACAAGCACCACCCGCGCAACCTCCCATGAACCGTCTCCCGCACACGACCTGCGGATCATCTGGACACACAACACCGACGGTGCGCCGCTCCGAGCACTCCCACCCGCCACCGCCCACTGGCTGGCGCACTGGCGCCCCGCTTTGGAACGACGACGGGATGCCCTGCGCGCACGCCATTGGTGGACGCTGTTCCGCACCGAGGCGGCGCGCAGCCACACCGCACGCGTCGTATGGAGCGACATCGGACGATGCCTCACCTCACGCGTCCTCGACGCCGGCGATCCCACGATCCCACTCAACAGCTGCTATGTCGTCCACGCACCAAGTAGCGACGAGGCCTATGCCCTCGCCGCCCTGATGCGCAGTCGACTCCTGACAGCGTGGCTCGATCCCCTCGCAGAACCGGCCCGCGGTGGCTTCCGACGCTACATGGGATGGACGATGGCCATGCTCCCCATCCCACGCGACTGGTCACGTGCCGTCCACCAACTCGCCCCGTTGGGTCGTGCGTACGCAGCCCACACCACGCCAGCACCCACGCTCGGCGCAACACTCGAGGACACGGTACTCGCAGTGTACGCCCTCGCCCCTTCCACCATCCGCCCCCTGCTCACCTGGTACGATGCCGACTGACACCACCCACAACGCCCCCACCCACAACACCCACACCCTGCACGCCGTCCGGCAGCGCATCGCGGCCGCCATGCTGCCGCCCCCGGTCTCCGCAACGCTGGGCGATATCACCCTGCATCCGCATCAACAGGACGCGGTCGCACGCCTCCTCGAAATCCTCCCACTCCACCACGGCGCGCTCCTCGCCGATGACGTCGGACTCGGTAAGACCTACGTCGCACTCGCCGTCGCTCGGCACTACACCGAAGTCCACTGCCTCGCCCCCGCGCCACTCTGCGCGATGTGGCGCACCGCTGCATCGCACGCCGGCCTGCGGGATCTCCAGGTGCACTCGCTGCATGCCATGAGCCGGACGCCTGCCACCCCCATGGCTGACGGCTCACGCGCGTTGATCATCATCGACGAGGCCCACGCCCTAAGAAACCCCAACTCGGCACGCTATCGCGCGACCGCCACGGCATGCACAGGCGCCGATGTCCTCCTCATCAGCGCCACACCGCTACACAATCACCCGCGGGATCTGCGCGCCCTCTTCGCACTCTTTGCCGGCGCGCGGGCTGATGCGCTCACCGACCAGCGACTGGAGACGCTGATCGTCCGCCGTCGAGCAACGGACATCGCGCGCACCGGCGCGCATCGCCCAGATGTGGTCCGGCATCCCCCCATTCCGATGCCACAGGATCAGGAAACCCTGACCCAGCTGCTCGCCCTCCCCGCACCACTCCCCGCTCGCGACGGGGCCGTCGCCGGGGCACTCATTCGACTCGGCTTGCTCCGCGCCTGGTGCTCCAGCGACGCCGCCCTCGCGCACGCCCTCCGCCGCCGCCAACTGCGGACGGCCGCACTCCGCGATGTCCTGCGCAGTGGCCGACATGCCACGCAGGCGGAACTCCGCAGCTGGCTGGTCGGCGACGATGCCGGACAGCTGGCCTTCCCCGAACTGTTGACGACGCAGCACGTCGCCACCGGGCCGCTCCTCGAGGTGTTGGAACGCCATCTGGAGGCACTGCGCACGCTGGCCGCACGCCACGACGCCATCGCACAGGCCGATCATCAGCGCAGCGACACCCTGCGCGCCCTCCTCGGCCGACACGACGGCACGCCGATCGTCGCGTTCTCGCAATTCAGCGCCACGGTGGAGGCACTGTACCGTGCCCTCGCGGATATCGCCGGGATCGCCATGCTGACGGGACAGCGAGCCCGCATCGCCAGTGGCCCCGTGTCACGAATGGAGGTCCTCGACATGTTTGCCCCGAGCGCACACGGTCGCGCACCACCACCCCCGCATCACCGCCTTCGCCTGTTGTTGACCACCGACCTGCTGGCCGAAGGGATCAACCTGCAGGACGCCGGCGTCGTGATTCACCTCGATCTTCCCTGGACCGCCGCGCGTCGTGACCAGCGCCTCGGACGGTGCGTACGCATCGGATCGCCGCATCGCGTGGTGCACAGCTATCGATTCACTGGGGCCCATGAGGCGGAGCGCCACCTGCGCGCTGAACAGCTCGTGCTGCGCAAAGCCCGCCTGCACCAGCACTTCATCGGACAGAGTGGCGTGTCAGGCAACCCACCCTCACGCTCCCGTACGCACAGCGCGGCGGAGCAGAGCGCGCGCACACGCATGGGCTTCTACGCCATACTCCGTCGATGGCAACAGCCGAACACCAGGTCGAGCGCGCCGGAAGCTCCACACGGCCAATCACGGCGTCCCATCATTGCCGAACAAGTGGCCGATCGCGACGGCGCCGTGCTGCACGTGGAGGAGTGGACCGCGGGTGATGCCGGTGCGCCGTGGCGACAGCGATCACGCCTCATGGCGCTCGAACCCGGTACGCGCGATGGGGAGATTGGTCGCTCGCGACGGTGGCGCCACCACACGGCGGTCCACGCCCTCCTGCCGTTGCTGCAAGCAAGCGCGGCCGCCGACCTGATCGCGCACGACATCGTAAACGACACCGCGCCTGACACCGCAGACGACACCGACGTAGCGATGCAGGCGCACCGACGGTACGTACGCCGTCAACTCCGACGTGGCTGGCGCGCCGTGCAACGCGCCACCCGCGCCCGCCATCTCGTAGGGCCACCCGCGCGTGAACAACGACACTCGGCGCGTCGCCTCACCCAGCTGATCGTGGAAGGTGTCCAGCAGCTCCCACCCGATCAGCGCGTCGTCCTGCGCGCCGTCATCGAGACCGCGCACCGCTGTGCCCAACTGGCGCGGGGCGCCGCCGCCGATGCGGCGCTGCACCGATGGGCCGCGCAGCGCCACGACCGGCCCATCGACGAGTGGCTGATGGCCTGGCGCAATGAGCCGGTGCTACGTCGTACCATCGCGTGCGCATCGGACCATCCGGTGGGGGCGCCGTCGCCACGCATGCGGCTGGTGCTGC
>JBDKIJ010000240.1:0-11145 GCA_039797155.1 Gemmatimonadota bacterium
CGCCGGGTGGAACGTCGTCGCCACCATGCGGTCCCCCGAGCGGGACACGGTGCTCTCAGCGCTTGATCAGGTGCTCGTGACCCGATTGGACGTCCTCGATCATGACTCCATCGAGCAGGCGATCGAAGCCGGAATGGCCCGTTTCGGCGGAATCGATGTACTGCTCAACAATGCGGGATACGGTGCCTACGGCCCGCTCGAAGCCACCACCATCGACCGGATCCGTCGGCAATTTGACGTCAACGTGATCGGCCTGCTGGCCACGACCAAGGCGCTGCTCCCCCATTTTCGTCGGCAACGGCGCGGGACCATCGTGAACATCTCGTCGATCGGGGGGCGCATGACCTTCCCCCTCGGCACCCTCTATCACGGTTCCAAGTTCGCCGTCGAAGGGCTATCCGAGGCCCTCCAGTATGAACTGCGCCCCCTCGGCATTCGCATCAAGATCATCGAGCCGGGGATGGTGAATACGGACTTTGCCGGCCGCTCCTTCGAGTTCTCGCACGATCCCGCGCTCACGGAGTACCAGCCGGTGGTTGACGCCCTGTTGGGCGCGATGGGGCCAATGGCTGCCACCGCCTCCTCCCCCGAGTCGATCGCGGAAGTCATCTTTGCAGCAGCAACGGACCCGGACGATCGGTTGCGGTATGAAGCGGGTGCCGATGCGGTGGCGTTGTTGGCGAATCGCCGAACCGCTGATGATGCGACCTTCATCGGAGCGATGCGCGCGCAGTTCGGTCTCTGACCCCCTTGTTGATGCCATCGGCCTCGTACGCGCTTGACTCAACGTGGCGTCCCCTGCTGAAGGATCTGGGGGTGTCCGCTCCCAATGTGCTGCGTCGGGCCGGGCTGCCTGGGGATTTGCTGACGCGACCGTCGGTCCGACTGGCCGCACGCGACTTCCACCGATTCTGGGAAGGCCTCGACGCCGAATGTGAGGATCCGCTCCTGCCGCTCCGTCTGAATCGGGTCATTCGGAGCGAACAGTTCTCCCCGGTGCTCTTCGCGGCCCTGTGCAGTCCCGATCTCCAGGTGGCGGCGCAGCGGGTTGCCCGGTACAAGGCGCTCGTGGCGCCGATCCGTCTCGATGTGGAGCCGCATAGCTCGGGGCTCACGATCCGCCTCGTTTGGCGCGACGATCTCCCGCCGCCGCCATCGTCACTGGTGACGACGGAGTTGCTGTTCATCGTAACGCTCGCGCGAATGGGGACGCGCGAGCCGATCACGCCGGCCCGTGTCACCACGACCGCGCGCTTGGCGCCAGCCGCCGCGTCCCACTTCACCGAGTATCTGGGCGTCACCATTCGCCACGGGCACGCCCACGAAGTCGAGTTCCATCGCGAGGACGCCACACGCCCGTTCCTCACCTCGAATGACGCCCTGTGGTCGACATTTGAGCCCCATTTGCGACGGCGGCTCACCGAAATCGACACCCCGGCGCCACTCGCTGATCGCGTACGTGCCGTCCTTCTGGAGGCACTGCCGAGCGGGGCATCGGAGATCGGGACCATTGCGCGGCGTCTTGCGATCAGTCCGCGCTCCCTGCAGCGCCAGCTTGAAGCGGAGGGGGCGTCGTATCGGACAATCCTTCGCGACACGCGACGGGCATTAGCCGAGCACTATCTGCGCGACACCACCATGCCGCCTGCAGAGATCGCGTTGCTCCTTGGTTTCGAGGAGCCACATTCGTTTCACCGGGCGTTCCGCGCGTGGACGGGGCGCACGCCGGACGGCGTACGTCGCGAGGCCACGCGCCCATAACGCATAACGGCAAGGCGACCCGTGCGGATCGCCTTGCCGTCATCGCGTGCAGCGCGTAGGTGGTACTTAGCCTACGAAGCTCGCCGGCTCCGTCATCGGCATACCAAACGCATCCGCCACGCCGCGGTAGGTGACCTGGCCCGCCGACATGTTGAGCCCCTTGAGGAGCGCGCCATTGTCCTTGAGCGCGGTCTTCCACCCCTTGTTGGCCAACTGGAGCGCATACGGGAGGGTGGCATTGGTCAGCGCCAGCGTGGACGTGCGCGGCACCGCGCCGGGCATGTTGGCGACGCCGTAGTGGATGATGCCGTCCACCGTGTACGTCGGGTTTTCGTGCGTGGTCGGCTTGATCGTCTCGACGCACCCGCCCTGATCGACGGCCACGTCCACGATCACCGCTCCGGGACGCATCTTGGCGAGATCATCCTTGCGGACCAGCTTCGGCGCCTTGGCACCAGGGATCAGCACGCCACCGATGACGAGATCGGCCGTGGTGATCTGCTCCAGCACATTGTGCCGGTTGGAGTGGATGAGCTGCACATTGGCGGGCATGACGTCTGACAGATACCGGAGCCGCTCAAGCGAGAGATCAAGCACCACGACCTTGGCGCCGAGGCCAGCCGCCATCTTGGCCGCGTTCACGCCAACGACACCACCGCCGAGGATGACCACCTTGGCCGGCGCGACACCCGGCACGCCGCCCAGGAGCACGCCACGACCGCCGAACAACTTCTCGAGGTACTTGGCCCCCTCCTGCACCGCCATACGCCCAGCGACTTCCGACATCGGCGTCAGCAACGGCAGCTCACGCGACGGCAGCTCGACCGTCTCGTACGCAATGCACGTGGCGCCGCTCGCGAGGTGCGCCTTGGTCAACTCCTCGTCCGCCGCGAAGTGGAAGTACGTAAACAGCGTCAGATCCTTCCGGAGATACTGCCATTCCGTCTTGATCGGCTCCTTCACCTTGAGCAGGAGCTCGGCCTTCCCCCACGCCGTCGCGGCGTCGGGCACGATCTGCGCGCCCACGCTGCGGTAATCGTCATCGCTGAAGCCGCTGCCAATGCCGGCGCCGGTTTCCACGAACACTTCATGGCCGGCCGCCGTCAGCGCCTCCGCCCCAGCCGGGACGAGGGCAACGCGGTTCTCGTTGGTCTTGATCTCCTTGGGTACACCGATACGCATGGGCTGCTCGTGAGGGGAGTGAGGGGAGATACACCCGTGAACCGGGCCCTTATCGTACTGCCTTGGGACCGAGGCTCACGAGAATCAAACGATCGGGATCGAAATACGACTGCGCCACGTCGCGAACCTGATCCTGATCGATCGCATCGACAAGCGCCATGAGCTCATCGACGGAGCGGAACGGTTCCCCGTACAACGCGGTCGTTGCTGCACGATACATCCGGGACGTGATCCCTTCCATGGAGAGTACCAGCTGGCCACGCAATTGCCGCTTCCCCATGACCAGGTCGGATTCCGGCAATCCGTGAGCGGATACCTCCCGTAACACGTCTCGTACCGCATCCAGCGCCTGCTGCGCGGACTCCGGGGCACTCGCCACATACACGCCGTGCGACCCGGTGTCTGCATACGAACTGCTGAACGTATGGACGCTGTAGGCGAGCCCCAATTCCTCGCGCACGCGCTGGAACAGGCGACTACTCATGCCGCCCCCCACCAGCATGTCCACCAAGGCGAACGCGAAACGCTGGGGATCGCCGTAGCGGATCCCCTGACCGCCCAGCACGACGTGCGTCTGCCCGATGTCGCGACGCATGACATGCTCGGCGTGGGGCGCGGCCGATTCGACCGGATCCACGGCGAACGGCGTCGTATCACCGCACGGGCGCGCCAACCACCCGGTCCGATCAAGCGTCGCCAACAGCGCGTCATGATCCACATTCCCCGAGGCGGCTACGACGATGCGCCCCGGATGATACGCGCGGGCATGCAAGGCCTGTAGGTGCGACACGTCGAGTTCCTGCACCGTCTCGCGCGTGCCGAGAATGGCGAATCCGTGCGGATGATCGCCCCACACCGCGCGATTGTGCACGTCAAAGATGATGTCGTCCGGCGTGTCCTCGACCATGCTGATCTCTTCGAGGATCACCTTCCGCTCGAGTGCGAGATCGTCCTCCCGCAACACGGGCTCGAAGATCAGATCGCCGATCACGGCGGCCGCATCCTCGAGATGGGCATCGAGTACACGGGCCTGATACGACGTGTGCTCCCGCTCGGTATACGCATCGAGCGAGCCGCCCAACGTCTCCAGCGCGAAGGCGATATCCCGTGCCGATCGCGTGCGCGTACCCTTGAATACCATGTGCTCGAGCAGATGCGACACGCCCATTTCGTCGGCCTGTTCATGCAGGGTCGCGGCGCGGATCCATGCCCCGAAAGCAACCGACCGCGCTCCCGGAACATGTTCCGAGAGCACGGTCAGTCCATTGGAGCAATCCGTACGGCGCAACGCGGGCGGCAAGACGCCCGACACGTTAGCGTCGATCGCGGCCACCGCCGTTCCGTCCACCGCGACGCTCACCGGAGCGTTCACCGTCGTCGCGACGCGGACGCTCGCCCTGCGGCTCGTCCGGCATCCCTTCCGGCTTCGGCAGCAGCGCCTTCATGGACAGACGCAGGCGGCCACGCTCGTCGCGATCGACCAGCTTCACCGTCACGCGATCACCCTTCTTGCAGACATCCTCCGGCTTCTCGACGCGCTCCCAGCGCATCTCGGAGACGTGCAGCAGCGCTTCCGTCCCGGGCATGATTTCGACAAACGCACCGAAGGCGGTCACGGTCTTCACCGTGCCTTCGTAGGTCTCGCCCACCACCGGTTCCGCGGTGATCGCCATGACCATCTGCTTTGCGCGCTCCATGCTCTCGCCGCCGACGGCCGCGATCGTCACGACGCCATCGTCGTCCACCGTGATCTCGGCGCCCGACTCTTCCTGAATGCCGCGGATGTTCTTGCCCTTCGGACCGATGAGCTCGCCAATCTTGTCGACCGGGATCTGCACCGTCACGATGCGCGGCGCGTACTTCGACAGGTCGGCACGCGGGGCGGCCAACGCCTTGTCCATCTCGCCGAGGATGTGGAGACGGCCGTCCTTCGCCTGCGCGAGCGCCTGCTCCATGATCTTGAGGTCGAGCCCCTCGATCTTGATGTCCATCTGGATGGACGTGATGCCATCCTTGGTGCCCGCGACCTTGAAATCCATGTCACCGAGGTGGTCCTCGGTGCCCAGGATGTCGGTGAGGATCGCGTACTTCTTCCCTTCCTTGATCAGCCCCATCGCCACACCGGCGACGGCCGCCTTCATCGGGACACCGGCATCAAACAGCGCCAGCGAGCCACCACACACCGACGCCATCGACGACGAGCCGTTCGACTCGAGCACGTCAGAGACGATGCGGATCGTGTACGGGAAATCGGCGAAATCGGGGAGCACACCCTGCAGCGCGCGCTCCGCCAGGTTGCCGTGACCGATTTCACGACGGCTCGTGCCGCGCATCGGACGGACTTCACCGGTCGAGAACGGCGGGAAATTGTAGTGCAGCATGAATGAACGCGTGACTTCGCCCGCTTCCTTGATGGAATCGAGGCGCTGCGCATCCTTCGCGGTGCCCAGCGTCGCGGCGACGAGCGCCTGCGTCTGACCACGCGTGAAGAGCGACGAGCCATGCGCCCGCGGCAGCACGCCATTGTCGATGCTGATGGCGCGCACTTCGTTCGGCTTGCGGCCGTCGACGCGCAGACCGGTGTCGAGCACCTGCGAGCGCAGCTCGCTGTACTCGACGTCGCCCAGCACCGCGTGAATATCCTTGGGATTATCCGGGAACTCGGCCACCAGGCTTTCGGCCAGCTCCTTCTTCGCGCGCTCGACCGCTTCGATGCGCGTATGCTTGTCCTTCTGATTCAGCGCTTCACGGATCCGGCCCGACGCGACTTCCTTCACGCGCGTCTCGACCGCTTCCGGCGTCTCGGCCTTGGTCCACGTCATCTTGGGCACCGCAACCTTCGCGAGCATCTCTTCCTGCATCGCGATCAGCTCACGGATGCCATCGTGCGAGAGCTTCAGCGACTCGAGCACATCGTCTTCCGACACCTCGAGTGCACCGCCCTCAACCATCACGATGCTGTCCTTCGATCCGGCGACGACCAGCTCCATGTCGGAGAAGCCGAGCTGCTGGAAGGTCGGATTGAGCACCCAGTGTCCCTGCACGCGACCGACGCGCACACCGGCGATCGGACCGAGGAACGGGATCTTGGAAGCGTTCAGTGCAAAGGAGGCGGCGACGAGCGCCAGCACATCCGCGTCATTCTCCTGATCGGCCGAGATGACGTAGATGAACACCTGCACTTCGTTCTTGAACCCTTCCGGGAAGAGCGGACGGATCGAGCGGTCGATGATGCGCGCCGCCAGGATCTCGTGATCGTGCGGGCGCCCTTCACGCTTGATGAAGCCGCCGGGGATCTTGCCGGCCGCGTACGTCTTCTCCTTGTACTCGACCGTCAGGGGGAAGAACGGCAGCGGGCTCTGATTGTCGCTGACGGTCACGGCCGCGAGGACCATGGTTTCGCCGAACTGAACGACCGCGGACCCCGCAGCCTGCTTGGCCATCCGGCCGGTCTCGATCATCAGGGGGCGGCCTGCGAAGGTCCGCTCGATACGATGCATCATTTGCTGGGAAGCCTCATGAGAACGCAAATCGCGCGGGAGGCAGACTTGCCCCCGCGCGACGACGTGTGACGAACCGGTTTAGTACCGGAGACCAAGGTCCTGAACGAGCGTGCGGTACTGCTGAACGTCCGTACGCTTCAGGTAGTCGAGAAGGCGACGACGCTTGCCGACCATCTTGAGCAGGCCGCGACGACCATGATGGTCCTTCGCATGCGTGCGGAAGTGCCCGGTCAGGTAATTGATGCGCTCCGTCAGGATCGCAATCTGAACGCGGGTGGAGCCGGTGTCCCCTTCGTGGGCCCGGAACTTGTCGATTGTAGGTGCCTTATCGAACGCCATCGTCGTGGTTTGCTTGACTCTGCGAAGCCGTCTCAGCGCATCTCGTGCGCAACGGTATTTGCGCGCAATTGCAGGTAGAACGGTAGGTTACACCGAATAGCCCTGCCTGTAAAGGCTTCCCCGGCAATCGGCGCGGGTATTGGGCTAACGGAACAGGGTGGTCAGGTCGTTGAACGTGACCAACAGGATGAGGGCAAGCACCGCCAGCACCCCGACCCGGGCAAAGGTTTCACGGGTGCGCATGCTGAACGCGCCCCCCTTCACCCGCTCGGCGAGCACCATCAGGATCTGCCCCCCATCCAGCACCGGGATCGGGACGAGATTCAGAATTGCGATATTCAGGCTCAAGAAGGCAATCAGCGACCACAGTGTCTCCGCACCGCGCCGCGCCGCCTGAACCGACGTCTTCGCGATCTGGATCGGCCCCCCGAGGTTCTTGGCCGACACCTCGCCCGACACGAGCCCGCCCAGCACCCGCACAACACTCCCGGCCATGCCGATGGTGGCATCGGCGCCCGAGCTGAGCGCCTCCCCCACCGAGACCGGCTCGCGCACCACGGAATCGCGCACGAGCATCCCCACGCGCCCAACCTTGCGGGCGGCACCGGTCACGGGATCCTGCCCATCGGCCAACTGTGGCGTCACCACCACCGGGATGCTGGCATCTCCGCGCCGTACGGTGAACTGGAGACTCCCGGTCGTGCGCGCCGACACCTGATCCAGCACCTCGTTCCACGCGCGCACCGGCTGCCCATCGATCGCCGTAATCGCATCCCCCGCACGCAGTCCGGCGGTCGCGGCAGGCCCGCCGACCACCACCGAATCGATCACGGCCGGCACGTAGGCGTTGCCATATCGCAGATAGATCCCGGTCGAGACCACATACGTCAGCAGAATGTTCATCAGCACGCCGGCCGACAGGATGAACACCCGCGCCGAGGTGGATTTGCTCTCCATCCACCGAGGCGCCGGCACCGGGTGCGGGCCGAACGGCGCCATCCCCTGCGGATCCCACAGGGCGGCGGGCACATCGGATGGGCGAGCATCGGGCGATTGGCCATCAGGCGCTTGCCCGTCGAGCGCGCCGCGATCGGTCCCGCTCCCCTCGATGCCACTCATGGACTCATCGTCCCGTGACGCCATGCGCACGTAGCCGCCGAGCGGGATGAGCGACACCCGATAATCCGTTTCGCCACGGCGCACACCGAACAGGCGACGCCCCCAACCCAGCGAGAACACTGGCGCATACACGCCCGTCACCTTGGCCGCGAGGAAGTGGCCGAGCTCATGCACGAACACGACGAGGCCGAAGACGAGCAGCGGCGCGACATACACGGACAACGAAGCGAGCACCAAAGACTCCGGAAGGATTGACGACGTTACGGAACGCGACCCGAGGTCACGTGGGCGCGTGCGGCGGCATCCGCCGCCTGCAGCGCCTCGAGCGTCGTCCCGGGCATCGTGCCCAGGGCGTCGAGCGCTGCGCGCACCCGATCGGCGATACCGGCGAAGGACAACTGCCCGGCAAGGAAGAGGGCCACCGCCGCCTCGTTGGCCGCATTGAATACGGCTGGCGCAGCGCCCCCTGCCCGCCCCGCATCAATGCCCAACTGCAGCATCGGAAACGCCTCGTGACGTACCCGTTCGAAGGTGAGGTCGCCATGGGCGACCGGATCGAAGGTTGGGACACCGGAGTCGGGCACACGTTCCGGATACGTCAAGGCGAAAAGGATCGGCAGCTCCATCGACGGCGCACCCATCTGGGCCAGCACGCTGCCATCCACAAATTCGACGAACGAGTGGATGATGCTCTGGGGATGTACAACCACCTCGATGCGATCATACGGCACACCAAAGAGGTGATGCGCCTCGATCACCTCGAGCGCCTTGTTCGCCAGCGTCGCGCTGTCGATGGTGATCTTGCTCCCCATCTGCCACGTCGGATGCTTCAACGCATCGGCGACCGTCGCGCCAGCGATGCGTTCGGCAGGCCACGTCCGGAACGGCCCCCCTGACGCGGTCAACACCAGCCGTCGCACCTCGTGCATCTGCCGACCGGCGAGGCACTGCAGGATGGCCGAGTGCTCGCTATCGACCGGCACCAGCGTACCGCCATGCGCGCGCGCGGTCGCATTCACGATGTCGCCCGCCATCACCAGCGTTTCCTTGTTCGCGAGCGCCACTCGCTTGCCGGCCCGCAGGGCCGCTAGCGTGGCCGCGAGCCCAGCCGCCCCGACCACCGCATTGATGACGATGGACGCGTCGGGGTGCGTGGCCGCCTCGACCAGACAACCCGGTCCGCGCCCCCAACCTGCCGGCGTCTCATCACCGCCTTGGACGAGCCCCGCATACGTCGGCGCGTAACGCGCCACCTGCGCCGCCAGCGCGTCGCGGCTCCCGTTCGCGGTCAGCGCGACGGGACGGAAGCGATCGGCCTGCCGCTCCAGGACACGCAAGGCACTCGTTCCGATGGACCCCGTAGAGCCCAGCAAAGCGACGCCGACCGGTGCGGTGCTGGAGGGCGTCATCTCACCGCGCTCCGGGGGCGGGGATCAGCAGCCAGTCATAGAGCAAATACATCACGGGCATCACGAAAAGAATCGAGTCAAGCCGATCGAGGACGCCACCGTGCCCCGGGAAGAAGGACCCACTGTCCTTCACGCCGCCCTCGCGCTTGATCATCGACTCGACGAGATCGCCGATCTGCGCCGTGACACTCGTCGCGATCCCCACCACCAGCATCCCCGTGAGTGTAAACGCCAATTGCGCCTGCGGAATCAGCAGCTGCTTCGTGAACAGCACCGCGACGATCACCGTAAGCACGACGCCGCCGATCGCGCCGGACACGGTCTTCCCCGGACTCACCGAGGGCATGAGCTTTCGACCGCCGATCAAGCGACCGGCGACATAGGCGCCCGTATCACTGGCCCACGTCAGCACGATTGGGAAGAGCACCGTGAGCGCGCCGGCGGTCTCGCCGACGGCATAGGGGTGATACCGCAGCAGATAGACGAACGCCAGTGAACCGCCCGTATAGCAGGGAGCGAACAGCGTCGTGGCGGCCGCGGCGGTTGGATGCCCGGCCACGCCACGCATCCACAAGGCGGCCGCAAAAATGATCAGCAGCGCCAGTACACCCCACACCGCATCGAGACGCACGACCCCGAGTGTGTGCGCATGCACAGCCAACGGAATCAGCGCGGCGAGGACAATCGCCAGCGGCGTGATCGGCGCGTGGCCCGCACCACGCGCGATGCGGGTGTACTCCCACGCGCCGACGGCCGCGAGACCGGCCGCCATGGTCGCCAAGGCTGCATCGCCGTACCAGACCGCGAAGATGGCGATGGGGGCCGCCACCAGCGCACTGGCAACGCGCCGGGCAAGCTCACTCATGCGACGACGGCACTCAGGTGGCGACCCGCCCGAACCGGCGGTCACGACGCTGGAAATCGCAGATGGCCTCGTACAGTGCCGCCCGATCGAAGTCGGGCCAGAGCACGCTCGAGATGTACAGTTCCGCGTACGCCACCTGCCAGAGCAGGAAATTCGAAATACGCTGTTCGCCGGAGGTGCGAATCAGCAGATCGGGATCTGGACACTCGGCGGTGTAGAGACGCGATCGAATGTCCTCTTCATCGATCGCGGCGGGATCGAGACGCCCCGCCTGTACATCCGCCGCCAGGAGACGCGCCGCCCGCACCAGCTCGGCGCGACCGCCATAGCTGATGAACAGGTTGAGCCCGAGCTTCGCGCCACCCGCTGTTTCGGATACGACGCGCTGCACCGCCGATGCGGCCGCCGGGCTGAGGCGATCCAATTCGCCATGCACGCGCACACACACCCCCCGCCGTGCGAGGTCCGCCGCTTCCCGCGCAATGTACTCCTCGAGCAGCGACATCAGCGCCGACACTTCCGTCTCCGGGCGCTGCCAATTCTCCTGGGAGAAGGCGAAGAGCGACAACCATTCCACCCCCGCCTCGAGACACCCCTCGACGACGGAACGCACCGCCTTCATGCCGGAGCGATGCCCGAATGGCCGCGGCATGTGCCGTTCACGCGCCCAGCGACCATTGCCATCCATGATAATGGCAATGTGCCGTGGAACCGCCCCGTGCACACGGATGCGGCCCAGCAGTTCGGCCTCGAGATCGGGCATCAGGGACGGTGCCGGAAAGCGGACAATGGAGCGTGAGCCCGTAGGCTCACACCTCCATGATTTCGGCTTCCTTCGCCTTCAGCAACGCCTCGAGATTCGCGATCGAGTAGTCGTGCGCTTTCTGAAGGTCCTTCTCGGCGTGTTTCTTGACGTCTTCCGACACACCGTCGAGCTTCTTCACTTTGTCACGCGCATCCGTCCGCG
>JBDKIJ010000241.1:0-17026 GCA_039797155.1 Gemmatimonadota bacterium
GCGTGGAATGGAGCCATCGAGTGCGACCGTATAGAGCGGCGATCCCCACGCAGGCTGTCCGCGATTGCTGCTGAACACGACGCCCTTGCCGTCGGGGGTCCAGTAGAGCGCCTGATCGTCGCCACTGTGCCAGGTGAGCGGCTTGGGTTCTCCGCCGCTCACGGGGACGACATACACGTCGTTGTTGCCAGTGCGGTTGCTGGTGAAGGCGATCGACTGGCCGTCGGGGGAGAAGCGCGGCATCATGTCTCGCGCGACATGCGTGGTCAGTCGACGCGGATTACTCCCGTCCGGATCGGCGACCCAGATGTCGTCGGCGTAGGTGAAGGCGATGCGGCCGTCGTTCGCGACGTGGGCGTAGCGCGCGAACTTGATCGGGGCAGGCTGTTGGGCGTCGAGGGCGGTGGCGCTCACTGTTGACGCCGCGGCAAGTAGCGCCGCGAAAAGGCTTCGAGACATGGGATCCACACCAGGTGGAGGGGCGACGGGTCACACGAAGGGCCGTGACGGGGATCGCCTCTACAATGCAGAGCGGACCGGGAAGTCGCAGGAGTGCGATGCGCCTAGCTGGATTTGGTGTGGAGGGAGACTCTTTTGAACAGAATTCACAGAGGACACAGAGAACACGAAGAACACAGAGAAAAACAATAAAAAAGAGGGGCCCGCCGCAGGCTGCTCGGCGTGCCCCTCTGTGTTCTCCGTGGCCTCTGTGTCCTCTGTGAGATCAGTTCCCTCACACTACCACAGCGACTCCCTCTCCTACTTGAACCGAATGCCGTTCGGAGCGATCGCCCCCTTCGTCGGCACAAACGGCTTGAGCTTCGGCGGCGTGACGTTCGACCCGCGGCGCTGCTGTTGATTGTTCTGCTGGTTGTTCTGCTGCACGTCGCGGCGCGTGCCCCCCTCACCGGCCGCCCCCGACGACTTGCCGGTCCCAGACCCGCCATCCGACCGCATACTGAGGGCAATGCGGTTGCGCGGCAGGTCGATGCTCTGGACAGTCACCTTCACCTTCTGCCCCACCTTCACCGCGTCGTTCGGGTCCTTGATGTAGCGGTCGGCCAGCTGGCTCACATGCACCAGCCCGTCCTGATGGACGCCGATGTCCACGAAGGCGCCAAAGGCCACGATGTTGGTGACCACCCCCTCCAGCACCATCCCGGGGAGGAGGTCGCTGGGCTTCTGGATATCATCCCGGAACGCCGGCGGCTCGTACGCATCACGAGGGTCGCGACCTGGCTTCTTGAGCTCGGCAACGATATCCAATAGCGTCGGCATCCCGACATCATCGCGCACATATCGCGACAAATTGATCGAATCGACCAGTGATTCGTTCCCGATCAGCGCGCGCACCTCGACGCCAAGATCCGCCGCCATCTGCTCCACGAGGGGATAGCGCTCCGGGTGCACCGCACTCGCGTCCAGCGGGTGAGCCCCTCCGCGGACCCGCAAGAACCCCCCCGCCTGCTCAAACGCCTTGGCGCCCAGGCGCGGCACCTCGGTCAGATCCTTCCGCGAGCCGAAGCCCCCCTTCTTGTCGCGGAGCGTCACAATCGCCTGGGCCAGCGTCGGGCCGATCCCGGCCACGTACCCCAGGAGCGCCGCGGAGGCCGTGTTCACCTCCACCCCCACGCGGTTCACGCAGCTCTCCACCGTATCGTCGAGGCGCTGTTTGAGGCGCGACTGATTCACGTCGTGCTGGTACTGCCCGACGCCGATGCTCTTGGGGTCGATCTTCACCAGCTCCGCCAGCGGGTCCTGCAGCCGGCGCGCAATCGATACCGCGCCACGCAGCGACACATCGAGCTCGGGGAATTCCTGGCGGGCCAGATCGCTGGCCGAATACACCGAGGCGCCGGCCTCATTTACCACCACCACTTGCGGACGCGGCGCATCCATTTCGCGCAGCGCCGCCTTGGTCAGCGTCTCCGTCTCACGGCTCGCGGTGCCATTGCCGATCGCGATGAAGTCCGGGGTGAACCGTTGCACCATCGCGCGGAGCGCGCCGGCAAACCGATCCTCCTGATGCAGATACAACGTATCGGTGTGCACCAGCGCGCCCGTCGCGCTCACCACCGCCACCTTCACGCCGGTGCGGAACCCGGGATCGAGACCGATCACCTTCTTCTCGCCCGCCGGTGACGCCAGTAGCAGCTGCTCGAGATTGCGCCCGAAGATCGTGATCGCTTCATCGTCAGCGCGCGTCTTGAGCTCCACGCGCAATTCCACTTCGATCGCCGGCGCGAGCAACCGCTTGTACGCGTCCTGCGCCACGAGGGTGAGCTGCTGCACCGCGCGACGGCGCGCCACCACCTCGGACGCCATCCGCGTCTGGATATCCTCAACCGGCGCCTCGATACGCCACAACAACTCCCCTTCCGTCTCACCACGACGAATCGCCAGCATGCGATGGCTGGGAATCGTCCCAAGCGACTCCGAGAATTCGAAGTAGTCCTTGAATTTCGACTCGTCGCTCCGCTTCTCCGACATCACGTTGCTCTTCACGACGCCCTTGGCGCGCGTCACCTCACGCACCCAACCGCGCACCACGGCGTCTTCCGCGACCTGCTCCGCGAGAATATCCCGCGCACCCTGCAGTGCAGCCTCGGCGCTCGGCACTTCGCTCGGCTTGCCGTCCACCTCAGGCAACACGAACTCCGCCGCCTTCGCCAGCGCATCCGCATCAGACAGCGCCCCCTCCCACAGCAGCTCGGCCAGCGGGCCCAGCCCACGCTCGCGCGCGATCATCGCCCGCGTGCGACGCTTCGGCTTGTACGGCAGATACAGGTCTTCGAGCGCCTGCTTCGTATCCGCGGCAAGAATCGCGGCCTTGAGCACATCGTCGAGCTTCCCCTGCTCATCGATGCTCTTGAGGATCGCCGCGCGGCGCTCCTCCATCTCCTTGAGATAGTCGGCGCGCTCCCGCACATCGCGGAGCTGCACTTCGTCCAGCCCGCCCGTGACTTCCTTGCGGTAACGGGCGATGAAGGGGAGGGTGGCGCCCTCGGCGAAGAGCGCAAGGGTGCGCTGAACCTGCTGCGGGTTCAGCGAGAGTTCGGTGGCGACGCGCGCCATCAGGGCGGGCGCGAGCGCTTCGGTCGGAACGACAGGTGCGGTCATGGGCGCAGTTTATGCCACGCGCTCCGCCAAGTGGAGATCTTGCTTTTACCGTGCGCGGAACACCTGATCGACGAGAATCAACTGCACCCGGCGATCGCGCTCTCCCACAACACTTGCCAGCGGCCGTCGCGCCGGACGAGGACGGTCGCGCTCAACGCATAGCCATCGTCGCGGCCGAAGAGCAGGTGGGGATCCCCGCCCCCTCCCCCGCGCACGCGATACGCCAGCAACGGTTCGGCGACCACCAGCTCCTCTTCCGTCCCTGAGGCGCGCTCGTGCCAGCCCACGCGCCACGCGTCGCTCGGCGCATCACCCGACCTCTCGAGCACCAGGACGAGCCGTTCCTCCCGCGGCGCGTCCTCCTGATTCACGCGACGAATCAGCAGCGCAACCGCGAGCGGCGCATCGGTGGTGCGACCAATCCACGCGCGTTGCACCACATAGGGACGCGCGCGGAATGTCGGGTTGGTGTCGTCCGGCAACCGCGACGCCACACGTGCGATCTGTGCCGCCAGGGTGGCGGAGTCTCGAGGGGTGAGCGCCTCGATGGAATCGAGGGCGATCGGATCGATACGCCCGGCGAGAAAGGCGACCGTCCATGGGCGAACCGCCGCGCCACCCTCGGTTGAGAGTCGAGCCACCGGCCATGCCGTGCAGCCCACGTCAACGCGTGACGGTCCTTGTACCCGTACCCGCGCGGTACCAACCAACCCATGGCGCGCAAACAGGTCGAGGCGGGCATCGCCAAGCGCAACACCCAGCCCCGTCGTATCGGCCAACGTCTGATCGTTCGCGCTGACTCGCAGAAGCGCGCCATCGAGCGGGCCTTCGTCTCCCGGAAGAACCAGGACATCGCCAACCACCACCTCCCACCCGCCAGCCGTCGAATCGGCGACCGGTGCGATGGAATCGACAGCCGTCGCCACACCCGGGCGCGCATCCGCCGCCGTGCGCGTCTCCGGACGATCGCATGCGCACAGCATCAGACACGTCACCAGGGTGGTGGCGCGCGCGAGTCGGCGCGAAGGACCCATCGGGGCGTGTCGCATTCCTAAGTATGACACGGCGGCTACTGGACAGCGACCGGCCCCATCCGGAACATTGGCGCATGACCTCCTCGTCGTCGGCACATTCCTCGAAAGGCATCCTGAACCGCCTCGGGCTGCACCGTCCGGAGCTGCGCGCGTGGGCGATGTATGACTGGGCGCTCTCGGCGATGCAGACGGTCATCATGACCGCCGTCTTCCCGATCTATTTCATCTCCGTCGCCGGCGACGGGCGGCCGCCGGAACAGGCCACGCAACAGCTGGCCAACGCCAATACCGTCGCCGCGGTGGTAATCGCGCTGCTGAGCCCGATCCTCGGCGCCATCGCCGACTATCAGGCGGCCAAGAAGCGATTCCTCGCGTGGTTCATGTTTCTCGGTGTCGGCGCCACGATGGGGATGTTTGCCATCGAACACGGCGACCTGTGGCTGGCTTCGACGCTGTTTGTGCTGTCGCTCGCAGGGGCCACCGCCAGCACGACCTTTTATGAGTCGCTCCTGCCGCACATTGCCACCGACGAAGAGATCGATCGGGTTTCCACCGGCGCGTACGCGATCGGGTATGTCGGCGGCGGCGTACTCCTCGCGCTCAATCTCGCGTGGATCTCCAACCCCGGCATGTTCGGGTTGCCAAGTGGCGAGGGGCTGACCCGATCAGAGGCGACGCTTCCCGCACGGCTCGCGTTCGTGTCGGTGGGGATCTGGTGGTTGCTGTTCAGCATGCCGCTTCTGAAGAAGGTGCCTGAACCACCGCGCCTGTTGGAACTCGATGAACAGGCCACCGGCAACGTCTGGCGCGTGGCGGTCACCCGTCTTGGCGAAACCGTGCGCGAGATGCGCCACTACAAGCAGGCGTTTCTGACCATGCTGGCATTCACGATCTACAACGACGGCATTCAGACCATCATCAAGATGGCGACGGCGTACGGAACGGAGATCGGTATCGGACGCAGCGATCTCATCGCTGCCGTGCTGATCGTCCAATTCGTCGGCGTCCCGTTTGCCTTTGCCTTCGGTTCACTGGCCGGGCGGCTGGGTACAAAGCGCTCGATTCTGCTCGGGCTCGCCGTCTACGTCGGCATCTGCGTGTATGCCTATGGGATCCAGACAGCGCGCGAGTTCTATCTGCTGGCGATTCTGGTCGGCACGGTGCAGGGCGGAACACAAGCGCTCAGCCGCTCGCTGTTCGCGAGCATGGTGCCCAAGCACAAGAGCGGGGAGTTCTTCGGCTTCTACTCGATCTTCGAGAAGTTCGGCGGAATTCTGGGCCCGGTGGTGTTCAGTATTGCGATCGGCCAAACAGGGAGCAGTCGTGGGGCGATCCTGTGGGTGATTGCCTTCTTCGTCGTGGGGGGGCTGCTGCTCACGCGGGTGAATCCTGCGGAAGGGGAACGTATGGCGCGTGAAGCTGATACCGGACTTCGGACGGCGTAAACCCCGGCGACGGCTTCCGCCTCCATCTGCGCACGGTCACAGAGCATGAGCCTCTACGCCATCGCGAAACCGCTGGTTCGGATCGGGCTCGAGTGGTATTACCGACACATCACCGTGTCGGGATTGGAGCGCATTCCTCGTGACGGACCGGTGTTCCTGGCCGCCAATCATCCGAATGCGCTGGTCGATGCGCTGGTGGTCGGCCTGATTGCACCGCGTCGCGTGCATTTCACGGCCAAAGCCACGATTTTCGCCAACCCAATCGCGGCACGGCTCCTCGGCCTGTTGGGGGCCATCCCGCTGCGCCGAGTCAGCGACGAGGTGCGCACCAATCCCACATCGGCCGGCGCGGTGGATCCGAGTCGCAATGCGGCGGCATTTGACGCCGTGGCGCGCGTTCTCGCGGCGGGCCATGCCGTGCTGATCTTCCCGGAGGGGGTGAGCCATGATGCGCCGAAGCTGGCCCCGGTCCGCACGGGGCTTGCCCGCATGGCGCGGCACGCCGTGGATGGGTTTGCCGTGCGTGATCTGCAGATAGTCCCGATCGGCCTGTTGTTCGAACGCAAGGAGTCGCCGCGGTCGCGCATTCTGGTACAGGTCGGTGAACCGATCCGCGTCGATGCGACCGCCGCGATGTCGGTGAATACGCTGACGGAATTGGTGCAGGACCGCTTGGCGGCGGTGACGCTGAACTTCGACACCACCGACGACGCCGACCGCTTGCAGACGGTCGGTGCGACCCTGGCGGCGCTCCTTGAACCAACACCGAACCTCAGCGACGGCGCCGCACCGCTCGCCGCCCAGCTGGCCGTGATCCGCCGGCTTGAGCGCGCACGCCGCGCCATCGACAACCGCGAGGCCGCCGCCCGCACGGCCTTGTTGGCGCGCGCTGATGCGTTGGAGCAGCGGATTCGGACCTTTCGCACGCGCCTGCTCACGCTACACCTCGACCCGCACGATCTGGCGATCGATGTCGATGCCCGGGCCGGGATCAGCTTCGCCATTCGCGAGGTCATCTTGGCATCGGTGCTGCTACCGATCGGCCTCTGGGGGCGCCTGACCCATGCGGTACCGATCCAAATCACTCGGGCACTGGCCCTGCGGACTGGCGGAACTCGCGATCAGCCGGCGATGCGATCGCTCGTGATCGGGATCGTGCTGGTGCTGCTCGCGTATGCAGCGGAGAGTCTGACGGTGGCGTGGCTGTTCGGAAATGGGTGGGCCCTGCTCTTCGCGGCCTCCCTCGTACCATCAGCCAGCAACGATCTGCGCTATGGCGACCGCCTGCGGCGGGCGAGACGCCGTGCGCGGGCCTATCGGCAGTTCAGGGCAGATCGCGCCTTGCAACGAGCACTCTGTGCAGAAGCCGATGGCATCCGCCGAGAGGCCGGCGAGCTCGAGCAGGCCGTCGTCAGCTGAACGGCCGGCCGGTTACGCCGGAGCCGGAGTCGGGGCCGCGAGACGCGAATCGTGGGGCGGATACACCGGACCGAGCAGATCCCAATGCCACGCTTCGCGTCGGACACCGGTCCGCGGATCCTTGAGGGGCTTGAACTGGAGGCGATGAACCGGGAGTCCCAAGGCATGCCCGAACTGCTCAAGTCGGCGTCGGTCCGTGCTGACGAGATGCACCATCGGCTCCCCTTTCCAGACATGGCGGTGTAGCCACAACCCGCCATCCATCGCGTAGATCATCCCATCGCGACGGAACAGGAACTCCCGGCATCCCGCCGCAAAAACAATCTCCCGCAAGCGCTCCGTGCGCCGGCGGGAGTCATGATCGTGGAGCACCGAGGGGGTGATCACGCGATCGATGAGGTCGGAAGGAGGGGCCTCATCACTCGCAGGCGATGACCCCTTCCCGTGTGGCCGGGGACACCGGGGAAGCCTGTCCATAGTACACCACACAGGACCCGGCGGCGTGCGTGGCCTTGGCCGACCATCCCCCAGTCTCCCCCTGCAGAATGTCGATGGTGACACCGGAGGAGGCCGAGAAGCTGAGGTCCGATTCATCCTGAGCGTACTTGCCGTTGAGGACGTAGTAGTCCTCCTGCATCGTCGTCAGGTTCTTCAGGTCACTCTGCAATGCACTGATCTGCGCACGTCCCCGGGTGTCCTGGAACTTCGGAATGGCAATAGCCGCGAGCAAGCCGATGATCACAACCACGATCAGCAGCTCGATCAGCGTAAAGCCGGCCCGTTTGGTGACGTTGGACATGAACCGAAGGTGAAGACGACGCGCGATTCCGGCAACTTCCAAAAGTTAGAACGACCGAGAAGAGTCCGGGTCACAGGACAGGATGTCGCATCACGACCATGGAACGGGTGGTTACGCCTTGGCCGCCACCCAATCCGGGCCGAGTCCCATTTCGACCACCAGCGGCACATCCAGCACGGCCGCCCCCTCCATCTCGCGCTTCACCAGAGCGGACAACCGGTCGGTTTCGTCGGGTGCGACCTCGAAGACCAGTTCGTCGTGAACCTGGAGCAGCATACGGGAGGACAGTTTGTCCGCCTGCAACGCCGCATGCACCCGGATCATGGCGATTTTAATGAGGTCCGCTGCCGACCCTTGGATCGGGGCATTCGCCGCTACCCGTTCGCCGAACGCGCGGATGTTGAAGTTGCGGTCGCCGAGTTCCGGGATGTAGCGCCGCCGCTTGAAAATCGTTTCCACGTAGCCCTGCGCGCGCGCCACCTCGACACACCGCTCCAGGAATGAGCGGACGCCGGCAAAACGTTCGAAGTAGGTCGCGATGAAGGCCTTAGCCTCGGCATGGGGGATGCGCAGTTGGCGTGACAGCGCGTGGGCGCCCTGTCCGTAAATCGTGGCGAAGTTGATCGTCTTGGCCCGCGCGCGCATGTCACTCGTGACCTGCTCGACCGGCACGCCGAAAATGATCGCCGCCGTCTGCTTGTGAATGTCCCCGCCCGCATGGAAGGCGGTCACGAATGCCGGATCCGCCGACAGATGCGCCAAGAGGCGCAGTTCGATCTGCGAATAGTCGGCGCTGAGCAGTTGCCAATCGGGGCGCGGGACAAAACCGCGACGGATGTCGCGCCCGAGTTCGCGACGAATGGGAATGTTCTGGAGATTCGGGTCAGAGCTCGACAGGCGCCCCGTCGCTGCGACCGTCTGGTTGTACGATGTGTGCAGCCGCTGATCGCGCGGATTCACGAGCCGTGGCAACGCGTCGATGTATGTGCCTTCGAGTTTGAAGATCTCGCGATACTCCATCAGGAGCGTCGGGAGCGTATGCCCCTCTTCGGCCAGTTCCTGCAGGACGCTCGCATCGGTGCTGGGTCCCGTGGCCGTCTTCTTCTTGATCGGCAGCCCGAGCTTCTCGAACAGGATCACGCGAAGCTGCGGATTGGAGTTGATGTTGAACTCCTCCCCGGCTTCGCCGTAGATCAGCTGCTCGACGCGCGCGCGCTCGGCGGCGAAGCGCGTCTTGAGCTGTTCGAACCAGGACAGATCGATGGCGATGCCATCCCACTCCATATCGGCAAGCACCGAGACGAGTGGGACCTCCATCGTCTGCAGCAGTTCCAGCATCCCATGGGAGGCCAACATCGGCTCGAGAAGCGCGCGCAGCCGCATGGTGACGTCAACATCCTCGCACGAATAATCGCGCGCGGCATCCACGGGGACGACATCGAATGGCAGCTGCGTCTTGCCCTTGCCGCACAACGTTTCGTACGCGGTCATCGGGTGACCGAGAAATTCGAGCGCCAGCAGGTCGAGCCCATGTGAACGGCGACCCGGATCCAACACGTAGCTCGCGAGCATCGTGTCGAACGCGAGCCCCGCGACGCGCACGCCGGCCCCACGCAGCACCAGGACATCGTACTTGGCATTCTGCGCGATCTTCTTGACCGCCGGGTCCTCGAGCATGGCGCGGAGGGGCGCGCATGCGTCAGACGCGAACGGTGGGAGATTCACCGGCTCCGGCGCACCGGCATTGATCCGAGCGCCCGCAATCCCGGCCTCGCCGGAGAGGAGGGCGAGATTGCCACCGCCATCTTCGCGCCGATGCGCGAAGGGCAGGTAGTAGGCTTCACCCTGAGCGACGGCGATGGAGAGACCCACAAGGTGCGCGCGCAACGGATCGACAAACGTCGGCGAATCCGGATCGCTGATCGTTTCCGTATCGATGGCGATGTACGGCACCTCGCGCACCCGCTTCAACAAGGCCTGCAGCGCGTCGAGTGTGTCCACCGTGGTGTAGCGGGCGTCGCTCAAAACGGGGACACCGCTGCCAGACTGCACCACGGCGGGCGCCACGGGCCGCTCGATTACCGGCGCCCCGGGAACGCGCGCAACGGCACTGGCGCGCGGCGGCGGTGGTGGTGCCGCAACAGTCGTACCCGGGGGCGCACCGCCGACATCCTTCAGCAGCGAGGTGAACTCGAGCTCGAGATACAGCGCGCGCAGCGCCTCGGCGTTCGGCGCATTCACATGCAGACGATCCGGCTCGAAGGGAACCGGCACGTCGCAGTGGATCGTCACGAGCTGCTTCGACAGCTTCGCATTCTCGACGTGCTCGAGGAGCGCTTCACGCGGCCGCTTCTTCGTGATCTCATGCACGTGCGCGAGAATGTTCTCGAGCGGACCGTACTGCGCGATCAGCTCCTGTGCCCCTTTCTCGCCGATCCCCTTCACGCCGGGGACGTTGTCCGAGGTATCCCCGACGATGGCGAGATAGTCGATCACGAACTCCGGCGGGACGCCGAGTCGATCGCTACCGTTCTCGACACCGACCCACTGTTCTTCAACGCTCGCCGGGCCGCCGCGTCCGGGATTGAGGAGCCACACGCCGGGACGGACGAGCTGCTGGAAATCCTTGTCGCCCGACACGATCACGACGTTGTAGCCCGCGTCGACCCCCTTCTTCGCCATCGTGCCGATCACATCGTCCGCTTCGAACCCTTCGGCGGTCAGCACAGGGATGTCGTACGCCGCGAGCAGTTGCAGGACCCGCTGCAGTCCCTGATCGAAGTCGGCCTGCAGGTCGTCGGCGAGCTTTTCGCGCGTCGCCTTGTAGTCCGGATACAGTTCGTCGCGAAATGTGGCGCCGGAATCGTGGACCCAGCCGAGGAGTTCCGGCTTGTGGGTGGCGAGGAGGCGCTTGAGGAAGTTGGCGATCCCCCAAGCGATCGAACTGTTCTCACCGCGGCTGGTGGTGAGCGGCCGCTGCATGAGCGCAAAGAACGCGCGATAGATCAGCGCGTAGCCGTCGATGAGAAAGAGCCGCGGCGCAGCGGGGCGGGTGACGTCAGCCATGGACGTCACCCGTGGTCACCAGGCGATCAGCGCTGGTCCTGGAACGACAGCTTGCGACGGAGGGCGTTCTCGAGCTCGGCGCGGCTCTGCGCGTTGAGACGCCAGCGGCTGAACCCGGTTTGGTCGACGAAGAGGAGCTGCACGCGCAGCTCACGATATTCCCAGATCTGCTGGCGGACGCGTGCATTCGGATCGATCAGTCCCGTGTCGATGATGTTGTCCGGATCGCCGAGCGCGACGAACGCGATGCCGCGATCGGACTGCCACCCCACCGGTCCATCGTCGCGGTAGCGGGCGTTGGCGGTGCGGATTCGTCCAAAGTAATCGCGGAGCCCCTCGTGTTCTGCGGTGGCGGGGACCGGATCGGTCTGTCGGAGGAAGGTGCCCCACACTTCGCCACGCTGAGCGGGGGTGGCGTCGCGCAATGTCTTCACGCGGTCGGGGGTGGTGAAGTACCGGAGATAGCCGAGCATCTCGTCGAATGAGGCGATCGGGAGATCATCGCCGAGACTGACCAGCACCCGCGTGCGGGCGGTATCGGCGCGCCCCGGCGCCGTGAGCTGCAGAACGTTGACGCCGATACCCAGGCGCGTCACGGGAATGGGAATGGTCGCGCTGCGACCGGCACCACGGGGATCGAGGGTGACGGTGGTATCCCAGGTGACGATATCCGCGTCGCCGATGGCGCGAATGGCGAGCCGCGACGGCGCCTGGGCAGTGGCGCCATCCATGTACAAGGGCAGGATGCTGTCGCTGCCGTACACCACCGTGGCCCGCGGGCGCGCCATGATGCGTGGGAGTGAATCGAGTGAGAGGCGGGGGATGGCCTCGTACACCGCGATGGGCGTCGCCAGCGCGCCGGCCTGGAGCGTCGGCACGTCGAGGGTCACCTCCTCGGTCGCGTTGCGAATGCTCGACTCGTCCTTGATGGCGAGCGTCAACGTGTAGCGGCCGGGGGCAAGGCGCACGAACTGCTGCCAGACGATGCTTTCGTCAGTCCGCGCGGTTTCGCGAAAGGTGGGGACACGCACCGCTTCGGTCGCCTCGATGCGGCGGACGACCGTGGCGCCCTGTCGGACTTCGAGACGCGCCGCATAGCTGGCGGCGTAGCGATCGCCTTCTCGGGTAAACCCCAAAGCCCGCGTCGGCAGCGACAGCGCGATCAAGGTCAGCGTTGAATCGGCGGTGGGCGCCGGCAGGAAGGCCACCGATGCGACGAAGGGCATGGCGCCGCCCCCGGCAATGAGTCCCATCCCGCGATAGAGCCGCTGCATGTCGTTCACGGCCGCCGCGCTCCCCGGAGGCGCTGGTGCACGCATCCCCGCTGGGGAACCGGGCGGCGCCATGCCGGGGCCCCTCGTGCCAGAGCCACCCGTGCCGCCCCCGGCGCGCGCGCCACCACACGCCAACAGTGGAAACGCCACAAGCAGGGCCGACAACGTCGAGCGCGAAAAGACGTGCAGTTGATGCGTCACGGATGCCATCCTGAAGTTGTCTTGCTGCACTTGCGGGCCAACGTTACGTTCGCCTCGATGACACTTGAGATGCTGGTCGGATCGACGCTGGCCGGTTACGCGGTCAAGAGCAAGGTGGGCGAAGGGGGAACCTCCACCGTATTCCGCGCCGAACACCCCCTGCATGGCGTGGTGGCCCTCAAGGTGCTGCGGGAGAAGTTGCAGCACGACAAGACCGCTGTCGCGCGGTTTCTCCGCGAAGCGCAATTCGGTGCCCGAGTGGAACACCCCAACATCGTCCGAACCCTAGACTACGGACAGGCCGAGGGCGAGCGCTACTTCCTTGCCCTCGAGTGGGCCAACGGGGAACTGCTTGAAAAGTATGCCGAACGCAGCGGGCCTCTCTCCTGCAAGGAGGTCGCCGCCATTCTGTCCCAGATCTGCAGCGCGGTGCAGGCCGCGCATGACGCCGGCATCGTCCATCGGGACCTGAAGCCGGAAAACCTCATGATCGATCCCGAGACGGGGCGGGTCATGCTGCTGGATTTCGGGATCGCGGCGGACACGGAGACCACGCCGGAACAGCGGTTGACCCGACAGGGGTTCTTCGTCGGGACGCTCATGTACGTGGCCCCGGAAGCGCTCTCCGGCGAACTCGTCGGTCCCGCGGCCGATCAATATTCGTTGGCCACGATTGCCTATTTTCTCCTCGCTGGCGCGCTGCCGTATAGCGGCAAGACGCCGAGGGAGCTGTTCTCGCAGCTTTTGACCCAGCCCCCGACGCCGCTCCATGGGGCGCGTCCCGGACTCTCGATCCCCTCGGCGGTCGAGGCCGTGGTCATGCGTGGTCTCGCGCGTCAACCGGCGGATCGCTTCCCCTCCGCGCATGTGTTCGCCGATGTGTTCATGGATGCTGTCACCCGTCCGGAAGCCGTGGGGCGCCCATTTTCCAGCGGTGCCTTTCCGACGACCGCGTCGGTCGATCTGCCTCCGGAGGAGACCAGCTTGTTTGGTCGACTGAAGGGGATCTTCCGCCCAGGTCCGCGGTAGTCGTTTCGTCACGCGTCTCGTCGCGTTTCCCGTTTCCGTCTCATCCCCGCCGTTGTGACTGCTTCCGATACTGCCTTGCTCACCAGCCACCTGACCCAACTGCTTGCGGCACGTTCCGCCAAACGCGGGGACTTCGTGTTGGCCTCCGGCCGGCGCTCGTCGCTGTACGTGGATTGCCGCCTGACCACGATGAGCCCCGAAGGACAACGCCTGATCGGGCGAGTAGGGCTCGACGCGCTCCGGGCCACGGGGTGGACAGTGGACGCCGTCGGTGGACTGACCCTTGGTGCGGATCCGATCGCCTACGCCATCGCCCACGCGAGTGCGCTGGCCGCGGAATCCGGCACCGACCCGATGGGGAGTAGTCCCGAGGGACGTGCTCCCCTCATTCGCGCCTTCACGGTGCGCAAGGAAGCCAAGCAGCACGGGACCGGCAAGCTGATCGAAGGGCCCTTCGTGGCGGGAGATCGCGTGGTCATCGTCGAAGATGTGATCACGACCGGGGGATCGGCACTCAAGGCGGTGGATGCGGTGCGCGCCGCCGGTGGGGAGATCCTGGGTGTGCTCGCGTTGGTCGATCGCGAAGAAGGCGGGCGCGAAGCGCTTGAGGCCGCCGGCTTGTCGGTGATCGCTCTGGTGACCGCCACGCAGCTGGTGCCGCACATCCCGGCCGCGTGATGTGGTTGGGGCTGGTCGCGCTGGGTCTCGGGGCGGCGCTGCTCGCGGCGCTCTGGCGCCAGTCTCGGGCTCTGCGTGAGCAGCGCCAAGCGGCGGAGCGCGGACAGTTCACGCTGAAGGCGGTGCAGGATACGCTCGATCACACCAGCGCACAGCTGGCGATGATCACGGCGGAGCGCGATAGCGCGCAGGACGCGCTGCAGCGCCTCACGGATGAGTCAACCACGTCGGTGCTGGCGTTGCGTGAGCGGGTGCGGGATCTCGAGTGGGATCGCACCACGCTCGTCCAGGAGCGTGATGACGCCGTGCGACAAGCAGAAGTTGCGGCAAAGCGGCTTCACTCTCTGCGCGCGGAATCACAGGCGGTAGCGGCCACGGGCGACACGCATCGGGTGGTCATGGATCGCGCGCACGCCGCGCTCCTGCTTGTCGGTGATGGCGTCGACTCCGCCGCCGCCACCGTCCGCTCGCTGGTTCCGGCATCCGCCCAGATTGATCAATTCGTCGATCTGGTGACGCGTTTGGCCAAGCAGACCAACCTGCTCGCTCTCAATGCCGCGATGGAAGCGTCGCGGGCGGGTGAGGCAGGCGTGGGCTTCTCCGTCGTGGCGGAAGAGATCCGGCGTCTGGCCGTGGAGAGCTCAAGCGCGGCGCAACGAATCTCCACCACCGTGCAGTCCGTGCGGCGCGACATCGAAGCCGCGGCTCAGGCGATGGAAACCACGCGGGACGGGATCGCCGACCGCGGTGCGCTCGCGCGCGATGCCACCCGCGGGCTTTCAAGCCTGCTGGACGGGCTGAGCCGACTCGCAGACCATGGAGGGGAGGCCACGCTTCACGACCCACGTCGGCTTGGGAGAGAAGGGGTCGAAGTCGCGCCAGGCGTCGCGATGGGGAAGCACGAGGTGCTCCCGCAAGTGCGCCAGCATGGCCTCTCCAGTGAAGCGTCGACGGAAGTCCGTGGCGCCACATTGCAGGACGCCTTGGACATGTCGTGAAAAGCTCTGTGGCGAAGAGTAGTTGAGATATGTCGCCACCTGCGTAATCGAACACCCGGGGTTTTCGAGCAGATGCGCCGCGCGCACGAGTCGCGCCGCGATGAGGTACTGCTTGGGCGCCGGTAACTGGGCACGGAAGAACCGGCTCATGAACGTGGTCGGGCGCACACCCAGGACGTGCGTGAACTCGCGGATCGTCGAAAGAGTCGGCGGCATCACGAACAGCATCTCGAAGAAGCGCCGACTTTGTGCCGAAGCCTCCTGCAGGTCCTCCTGCAAGCGCATCAGGGCGCGCGCTTCGATTCCTCGCGCACTGATCTGTCCCATGACTTCGCGGAGGTCGCGCCATCCTGCCGCGTCTCGCGCATCGATCAGTCGGCGAACCCCACTCTGCCCCAACTGCAGCAGCTGTTGGGCGCTTGAGCCCTCCTTCCCTGTCAGGAGCGCGAAGACCGGTGTCTGGGGATATTCCCGCACGATCCGAGGCAACACGCCAGGCGGCAGCGCACGATACTGGGACAGCGAGAGCAGAAAGCCATGATAGCGTTGCTGTCGCAGAGCCCGTACGGCATCCCCATACTGGGTTGCGTGGTTGGTCGTGAAGATCTTTTCGCCAGCCACATCCACCCGATTGCGCTCTTCTGCATTGAGCAGCGTCAGCAGTTGGACCATCTGGGGTTCATGGGTGGCTCGCACCGGTCTGCTTGTCACGGACATGCCAACGCTCCCTCCCTTGATGATGAGAATGTGGCCTGGGCTCAGGCCGGGAATGCGGCGTGACGGTAGAGGTCGTTTGTCAGTGCACCGTCATTGGCATGAACGCTTCGGTGACAGGCGATGATATATTGGTAGTGGGATGTCGCCGGCCGGACGGTCGCGAAACGGAGCGTCCGCTCTTGTTCCGAGGAAAGTCCGGGCTCCAGAGGGCAGATCGCCAGGTAACGCCTGGGCACGTGTGGCAAACGCGAACGCGCGAGCGATCCGTAGGCGATGCGTGACGGACAGTGCAACAGAAAGCAAACCGCCGTGTTCGAAAGAACGCGGTAAGGGTGAAAGGGTGGGGTAAGAGCCCACCGCGCAACCGGTAACGGTTGTGGCACGGCAAACCCCGGTCGGAGCAAAGCCAAATAGGCGGCGAGAGACGGCCCGTCTCGCAAGGACGCAGCGATGCGTCGAGCCGCGGGTAGGCTGCTGGAGCGTGTTGGTGACGACACGCCGAGAGGAATGACCGTCCGGTGTACGCGAGTACATCGACAGAACCCGGCTTACAGGCCGGCGACATCCCCCACTTTTCTGCTTCGTGTAGCGCGGACCACGAGGGGCATGAATGACGGCGAATGACGGAAAATTCGGCTTCCTGATTCTGCTGCTCCTTGGCGTTGGCGCCTGCGTGCGAGCGCCGGTGCCGGTTCCGCCGGCTGCGCCGACTCCCACGCCCGTCGCGCGTCCAACGGTTGCACCCACGGTTGCCACTCTTTCGTTGGGCGTTCGCGTTCCTGACACGCGGTGGCGGGTCGTGACCGAGACCCACCTTCGCGCACTATCCTCCAATGACGCCGATCAGCGTATCCGGAGTAGCGCAATTGTCTCCTGGCGCTTCGATCGGCGCTCCGATGGGGGCATGCGCGGGACTGGTACCGTCGAAGACTTCCGAGTGCAGGCGACCTTTCTGGCGAAAGAGGGGGTGCTCTCCGACAGTCTCATTCCCCGTCTCCCTCTCGAAGTCGTTCTCGATAGCGTCACAGCGCGGGTCGTAACGCGACCCCCGTTGGTGAATGAATGTGACCGTCTTGAAGCGGCCGCGGCAATGCAGGCCCGCGCCGCCGCCGTTCGGGTGCCGGAACGCGTGCAACTGGGGATGGTCTGGCGCGACAGCACGGTCACCTTGACGTGCCGAAGTGGTGTGCCGGTGGCGATTTATACGACGAGCCACACCCGCGTGGTCGCGATCGACAGCAGCGTC
>JBDKIJ010000242.1:0-2552 GCA_039797155.1 Gemmatimonadota bacterium
AATGTAGATGTGACCGCGCTCGACCAAGTCGGGCATCTGGCGGTAGAAGAAGGTGAGCAGCAATGTGCGGATGTGCGCGCCGTCCACGTCGGCGTCGGTCATGATGATGATCTTGTGGTACCGGGCCTTGGAGATATCGAACTCCTCCTTGATGCCGGTGCCGATCGCCGTGATGATCGTGCGGATTTCCTCGTTGGAGAGGACCTTGTCGAAGCGGGCTTTTTCCACGTTGATGATCTTGCCGCGGAGCGGCAGGATCGCCTGGAAGTCGCGCTTGCGCCCCTGCTTGGCGGAGCCGCCGGCCGAGTCGCCCTCGACGAGGTAGATCTCGCAGAGTGACGGATCGGAGAGCGAGCAGTCGGCCAGCTTGCCGGGCAGCGCGGCCACGTCGAGCGCGCTCTTCTTGCGCGTCAGGTCACGCGCCTTGCGGGCCGCCTCGCGCGCACGCGCCGCGGAGATCGCCTTGTCGATGATGGCGTTCGCGGTGCGCGGATGTTCTTCGAGATACTGCGTGAGCAGTTCGTTCATGACGCTGCGCACGGCGCCTTCCGCTTCCGAATTGCCGAGCTTGGTCTTGGTCTGCCCTTCGAACTGCGGCTCGCGGACCTTCACGGAGAGGACGGCGGTGAGTCCTTCGCGCACGTCATCGCCGGAGAGGCGGATTTCCTTGTCCTTCTTGTTGAGGTTGCTCGACTTCTCGATGTACTTGTTGATCACCGAGGTGAGCGCGCTCTTGAAACCGGTGAGGTGCGTGCCGCCTTCGTGCGTGTTGATGTTGTTGACGAAGGAGAAGACCGTATCGGCGTAGCTGTCGTTGTACTGCATCGCCATCTCGATGCCGATGCCGTCGCGGCTGGTATCGAGATACACGACATCCTGATGCAACGGCTTCTTGTGGCCGTTCAGGTGCTGCACGAACTCCTTGAGGCCGCCACGCGCGAAGAACACTTCTTCGCGCGGCTGGCCGTCCGAGGTTTCCTCGGGGCGCTCATCGCGCAGCGTGATCTGGATCCCCTTGTTGAGGAACGACAGCTCCCGCAGGCGGTTGGCGAGCGTGGTCCACTCGTAGCGCGTCGTCTCCTGGAAGATCGTCGCGTCCGGCTTGAACCACACCTTGGTCCCCGTCTCCTTCGCCGGCACGTTCTTGAGCACCGTCAGCTTCGTCGTGGTGATACCACGCGCGAAATCCATGTAGTGCTCCTTCCCCTGCCGCTTCACCCACACCTTGAGGCTGTCGGAGAGCGCATTCACGACGGACACACCGACGCCGTGCAAGCCGCCTGACACCGCATAGGCATCCTTCTCGAACTTGCCGCCGGCGTGCAGCACCGTCATCGCGATTTCGACACCCGGCAGTTTCTCGACCGGGTGCATGTCCACGGGAATACCACGCCCATCGTCCTCGACGGAAATCGAGTTGTCGGCGTGAATCGTCACGAACACGCGCGTCGCATGTCCCGCGAGCGCTTCGTCGATCGAGTTGTCGACCACCTCGTACACGAGATGGTGCAGACCGCGCGCGGACGTCGAGCCGATGTACATGCCCGGACGCTTCCGGACGGCTTCGAGCCCCTTGAGGACGGTGATGCTTTGTGCGCCGTACTCCTTTTCGGACTCTGCGCTGCTGTTCGCCATGAGGAGAGACTGAAGAGAGACTGCCGAGGGTGGAGCGGCCATGGGCGGCCGAGCCGACGGGCCTTCACTGGCCTGGAAACACAACCCCGAAAATTAACCAAGTCGGGCGCGGCAAGCAACTTGGCGGCGCTTCTGTAACCCGTTGCCAATCAAGACGTTAGCGACGGCTTGACTTCGCTGGTCTCACACTTCTCGGCGCAACATCCAGCGCAAGCGCAGAATCGGTGGGCGCGAGGCGTCGCGATTCAAGGAGCGCAACAGCTCCGGCTCGAGCAAAGACAGTTCCTGCATCCAGGCGTGGGTCGTGACCGCCACGCACAACGTGCCGTCCTGCTGCAACAACGCCGGTTCCGTGACGGCAGCGATCTGCGGGCCCACCAAGGACGGCCATTCGGGGATGACGCTGGCCTGCGCCACGCGATCGGTCAGCCCCGCCTGCTGGAGGACGGACGCGACCACATCGCCCAACATCGAAGGCGCCCGCTTCCGATCGGCACTCATGCGAGCTGCCCCTGGCGCATCTGCCGGCGATCGAGGCGCGTGAAGGCGGCCGGAATGTCTTCCACCCGCGGGACGGCGAGGAGCACCTGCGCGGCCCCGGCGTCTTCCAGCAGCGCCAACACGCGCCCGGCGCGCCCGAGGTCCAACTCCGCGAAGGGGTCGTCCAGCAGCAGCAACGGGGGGTGCCCGATCGCGGTCGTCAGCGTCGCCAGCTCGAGCAGACGCAACGCAATGGCGGCACTGCGTTGCTGGCCGGCCGAGCCGAAGGTGCGCAGATCGCGCCCACCCAGCTGCAGCGTCAGGTCATCGCGATGCGGGCCGACCAACGTGACGCCCCGGCGCAATTCCATGGCGCGCTGCTGCTCGAAGCTGTGTCGTAATGCCTCCTGCTGCGCCGCCACGTTCAGCAGGTCGGG
>JBDKIJ010000243.1:0-11908 GCA_039797155.1 Gemmatimonadota bacterium
ACCTGTCACGCGACGTGATACTCCGCCGGCCAATGGCACATCCCACATCGCGGTGGCGGTGCCCAGCAGGACGCGCGCGGTTGCGGTCGCCGATGGCGAGAGCCAGGTCAGGGCGCGCGCATCACGGAGCCCCGTGGCGCGGCGCGCCAGCGCGCGTGGTACGGGCATCGCCCCACCGCTGTTGATCGTGCCCATTACGATGCCGCTATCGCTGGCGATCACGACGAGCGAGTCGCGCCGCAACAGTGCCAGCGGTTCCGCGGGCATCGGGATCGCCTCGACCGCCAGGCGCAGGATGGCCCCCTCGCGCGGTGCGAGAGCCATGCGCTGCAGCTCCAGTTCGCGGCCCAGAAACAACCCGGCGAATGCGCCACTCGTCGTGAGATACGGCAACGCACAGTTCAATGGCTGACAGGCCCCACCGCGTTGTCCGCCCTCGCTGATCGCCCAGTAGCCGAGCGCGAGGCCCGCGCCGGTCATCGCACCGACCGCGCTGTAGCGCGCAAGTCGCCGGCCATCGGGGCGGTCGGTACGACGGGCGTTCTGCTGCAGTTGCTCCGCGCGCTGCAACTCGGCGCTGGGTTGGGCCACGACCGGCGTCGCGGACAGGGTCAGGAGACCAGCCGCCGCGATCGAGGTGGCAACGCCGGTCGCGATCAGTGCCGGGGTGCTGCGGTAACGGAGAGGCAATACGGACATGGGCGGAGGCTGCTGAAGGCTACTGGGGGCTACTGTCGGCTACTGGGGTGTGATGACGCGCAGCGTGCGGCGTGTCTGTGTCCGTTGGCCACTTCCGACATCGGTCAGGAGCAGATCGAGGCGATACGTCCCGGCCGGCGCTGAGCCAAGCCCGATTGTGACCAGATCGGAGAGCCGCTCCGACGGCGGCGTCGGGCGCGCTTCATCGCGGCGGAACCGTAACGCCAGCTGTTGCTCCCCTTCCGCCGACAGCCCGACGAGGTCGGCAAGACCACCAAGGGTGCGCCGCACCGGGTCGCGCCCGCGATCGAGTTCCAGCAGCGTCACGCGGATTTCGACGTCATAGCGCGTGCGTCCGTCGCGATCGGCGGTGGGATGATAGACCTCCCAGTAGAGGCCGATGGTATCGCCGGGCAGCAGATGTTCGGAACCGCGCGGGCGCACCCCGCGCGCCGCCCAGCGCTGCGTCGCCATTCCGGCCGCACTGGCGGCCGGTGTCGGCCGCTCGACCAGCAGGACATCGCTGATTGCGAAGGCGCTGGTCGCCGGCAGTGGCGCGACCTCCGGCTGCGCGCGCGCGGAGGCGTGCGTCAGTGCGGGATCGCGGGCCTCGATGCGGATGCGCACGGGCGATGCACCGCCGAGTGCACGTGCACGGCTGATTGAGTCCCCCGTGAGTTGGATGGCCCAATGTTTCGTGAGGGCTGCCGTCGTCGGCAGCACGACCGCGATGGTGTCACGGGCCGCCACGCGCAGCGATCCGGCCGCGCCCGCGCGCACGCTCACCAGCAGCTCGCTCTGGTCGATTCCCATCCCGGCGTAGAACGTGCTGACGGGAAGCGTGGCGCCAACGACCAGTTCGAGCTCCCCGTCACGCGCCCCGCGAAAGCGCGCCACCTGCGTCATCAACGAATCCACGCCGCGTGCCGCGGTGACATCGTCGAGCAGGAACGGCGCGGCGTCACGCCGCGCCTGGGCGACGTCGCGAAAGTTCCCTGCGAAGTTGGCCACGTTGAACGCGGGAGGCCCGGCGAACACGAAATCCACTGCACGCTCGGGGTAGTACCACACCGTGATCACACGACCGATGGCGTCACGCGCATCGGCATCGCTCATCGGCGAGAAGGTGGCGATCACCGGGGGGATGCCGTAGCGCACCAGGACACTACCGCGATCGGTGCGCCATCCGGGTGGGGCGCTCGGCGCATCGCGGAAATGCAGATCGGCATACGCCATGCGCGCGAGGTACTCGAGACGCGCTTCATTGGCTGGGGTGTCGAGGAGTGGGTCGGCCGATTCCCAGAAAGCGGCGAGTGTGCCGCGCGATGCCGCGTCGCCCAGACCGGCGACGCGGGTGGAATCCCCCACACGCAACAGGCGGCCGATGTCCTGGAGTTCGGCACGCGTGGTCTCGTCGAACAGGGTGGCGGCACGCGCAAAGTGTGCGTCGGCTTCTGCGATCCGGTTCAGCCGCACGGCGGCGAGGCCGGCCGTCATGCGCAGCCGGGCACTGGTATCGGCGAGCCCGATCGTGGCCAGGGCGAGTGCGTGCATCTCGTCGAAGCGCCGTTCTTCGGCGAGGAGATCGAGCAGCGGCAGCAGGGGGGCGGCATCGCCCGGTCGTGCGTCACGCGCGCGACGGAACCAGCGCTCCGCTTCCAGGCGATCGATGGCGCCGGCGTCGGCAACCGGGCGCGAATGCTGTTCGAGGAATTCGCGCGTGTAATGCATCCGCCGTTCAGCGGCGATCGGGTCGAAGACGATGTTGCTGGTATACAGCCGGCGATCGCGTCCGGTAAGCCACCGGCGGCGACGGACCTCCCCCAGTTCCCGCGCGGCCTCCACGAGGGTCGTGGTATCGTGCAGACGGAGGGCGGCGTCAAACGCCTGCCGGAATGCACGATCGGCTTCGATGCGGCGCACCGGGATATCAAGAAGTCGCCGGGCGTGGGCGAGCTGTTCTCTCGGTGTGCGCTGCGCGTCGGCGCGCGCGGAAGGCAACCCGAACACGGCGAGGCTCGCGGAGAGCAGGGCGACAATGGCGGCGCGGGTCAACACGCTCGTAAGATATGGGACGATGGGGGGAACGGATGCGTGTGGCGCACGTACAAGGCATGAGCCCTGTTCCTGCCTCCTTTTCGCCAGTGGAAACCATGATCTGTTTTGATGCTCGTTCGATCATGCGCCGTGCATCGACGCGCGCCCTCCTGACCGCCGCGATGTTGCTTGGCGCTTCGTGGGGCGCCTCGCCTCTCCGGGCGCAAACTATGCCGCTGCCCGCGCTGCAGCTGCCGGAGGTGAGTGCGCGCGATTACACGGCGGCGCTGGTGGGCGGCGGGGGGACGGCGGCACTCGTCCAGTGGCGTGAAGCGGTCAACGGGCGCACTCATTGGCAGCTGGAGGGCGGTCTGGCGGATGTGACGGGGCGAAGCAGTCCGATGGTACTCCTGGGGATTGGTGCGGCCCGTTCCCTCCAGGGGACCGTGCCAGCGTCCCCCTTCCAGATGCTGCTCACCGGTGGCGCGACGCTGTCGGTGGGTGGGTCGGCCAGCGTGGTCCGCGTCCCCGTGGGGGTGAGTGTGGGGCGGGGGATCGAATTGGAAGGAGGGACGCGACTGACGCCGTTCGTTCACCCCCGGGTTTCGTTGGATTACTGCGCCCGCTGCGGCGTTGGGGAGGGGAGTCGGTCAACGGTCAGCATCAATGCCGATATTGGCGCCGCTTGGCGCTTCGACCCCAAATGGGAGCTGCTGGCGGCGTTTAGCTATACGGGTTCAGAGCTCGTCACCAGGGATGAGACGGTGACGATTGGGCTCCGGCTGGTCCCTGAAGCCCTCAAGCGGCGTTAAGACAGCAAATCAGGGGACCATGCAGTTGAAATGGTGTGACGCATTTGATACTCTGCCTGTGCCGCATGACGGGTCGAGTGCGGGAAGCGCCAGGACCGGCAGCCTCCCCGCCCCGCTGCGGCATCATATACGCCGCACCCCGTAGCCGCTTCACCTAGGTGGTCGTCCACCTAGCTTCCACGCAGTTCAGCCTGAGTATACACGCCCCATTCGGGACGGTCTGGCGCGCGTTCGCGCAGCCTCACGTTCCGTCTGCGGGTTTTTGAATGGTCCGGAACAGTCACCGCTCCGCGTCGACCGACGAGGGGCGTTTGCTGCTGTCCCGGTTCCTGGCCCGGGGTTCACCACCTCCATTCTTCATGGGTGAGACCCGGGTTCACGTGCCGATGGTTGCCGAAAGGGGCCACTGGCGTGATTCCCTCTCTTCCGGCTTGAGAAAGCCGAGGGCTGAGCATGTCGAGACTGATGCGGTGGCTGTATCGGTTCCCCGTGGCCGCTGCCCTGCTCCTGCTGCCGATGGCGGCACAGGCGCAGGGTGGTCCAGCGGTCATTACTGGCGTGGTGAAGAGCGAGTTTGGTGATCCGCTCGAAAACGCCAACGTCTACATCGTGGAACTCGCCATTTCGGTGGGAACCAACGCGACGGGTCGCTACACGTTGACCATCCCGGCGGAGCGCGTGCGCGGGCAAGTGGTGCAGCTGCGTGCCCGCTCGATCGGCTACAAGGCCGATGTCAAGCCGCTGACGGTCCGCGCCGGGAATCAGTCGTTCGACTGGTCGCTCCAGAAGGACGTCAACCGCCTGCAGGAAATCGTCACCACGGGCGTGACCGGGGCGACCGAGCAGAAGAAGCTCGCGTTCTCCGTGGCCCAGGTGAGCGAAAAGGACATGCCGGTTCCCGGTGCCAACCCGATCGCGCAGCTCCAGGGCAAGATTGCGGGTGCCAACATCGTGTCGGCCTCCGGCCGTCCGGGTACGGCGCCTTCGATCATTCTCCGTGGCCCCCAGTCGATCAACGCGTCCGGCCGCGGCCAGGACCCGCTCTACATCATCGACGGCGTGATCTCGCAGGGTGGCCTGCAGGATATCAATCCGCAGGACATCGAGAACATCGAAGTGGTGAAGGGCGCCGCCGCCTCGTCGCTGTACGGCTCACGCGCCGGCAACGGCGTCATCCAGATCACGACCCGCTCCGGCAAGAATCAGTCGGATGGCGTGAAGTTCCGTGCGCAGGTGGAATACGGACAGTCCGACATCGAGCGGGAATACCAGTATCCGACCACGCACTTCATGCTGATGGATGAGACGAACACGCGATTCTGCGTGATCGTCAGCGGCGTGCAGGACTGCTCGCGCACGGTCGACATCTATCAGGAGACGTACCGCATCAACAATGATGGCGGCGATTTCGCCCTGCCGCCGGCCACGCTGGCGAACGACGCGGGTATCGCGCGCAACCCCGGCGCCCTGGGCTCCCGCGCGCTGTTCCAGGTGAACCAGTTCCCGAAGGTGTATGACCCCGTGCAGCAGCTGGTCACGAACGGCGAGATGGTGAACTCGACGCTCGATGCCACCGGCAAGGTCGGCAAGACCAACTTCTTCGGCTCGGTGAATCAGCTGAAGCAGGAAGGCTCGATCAAGTTCATGCCGGGCTATACGCGCAACTCGATGCGCCTCAACGTCGATCAGCAGTTGGGTGGCAACTTCACCTTCTCGCTGCGGTCGTCGTATAGCACCGCGAATGACTACAACTCGGGTGGCGCGTTCTTCCGCCTGACCCGTCAGCCGGTGAATGCGGAGCTCCTCAAGACGGACTCGAAGGGGCGCATCTACATCCGCACGGTGGCGCAGCAGCAGGGTGGTCAGAATGACAATCCGGCCTACAGCACGCAGAATTTCGTGCCGCTCAACCGGATCGACCGCTTCGTGGGGAACATGACCGCGCGTTGGAACCCGCTCAGCTGGCTCGACGGCGAGTTCAACATGGGGTACGACAATCGCAACAACTTCCAGGAGTCGCAGCAGGATCGCGGCTACCGCACCACGGCGCAGAGCTCGACGAACCTGGGCAGCGTGTCCCGCAGCGCCGGCCGCAGCTACTCGCTCAACGCGAGCGGCAATCTGTCGGCCCGCAAGTCGTTCTGGGAGGACGCGCTCAACACGCGCCTCACCCTGCGCTACCTCTACGAGCAGCAGGACTCGCGCGACCAGAGCACGGGTGGGTCGAACCTCGCCGTCCCCGGGTTGTGGACGCCGAATTCGGCGATCCAGAACTTCTTCACCAGCGGCGGGCAGGAGCAGGTCAAGCAGGTCGGCTTCTTCACGAACCTCGACCTCGACTACAAGGGGCGCTACATCTTTGGCGGGCTGATCCGTCGCGACGGCTCCTCGCTGTTCGGTGCGGCCAACCGCTGGCAGACCTACGGCCGCGGCTCCTTCGCGTGGCGCGTGTCGGACGAGCCCTGGTTCAACTTCAATCAGGTGTCGGACCTCAAGTTCCGTTACTCGATCGGGCAGGCCGGCAATCGCCCGATCTTCTCGGCCCAGTACGAAACGTTCACGATCGGTTCGGGCGGTGCGCTCAACCCGAACACGCTCGGTAACAAGAACCTGCGCCCGGAAGTTTCGACGGAACAGGAAATGGGGATGGACCTCGAGCTGTTCGGCCGCTACGGCCTGACGGTCACGAAGTCGCACAACGTGATCGAGGACCAGCTCCTGCAGGTCCCGCCGCCGGCCTCCGCCGGCTTCGCCTCGCAGTGGAAGAACGCAGGCCAGCTCACGAACGACACGTGGGAAGTCTCGCTCAACATCCCGATCATCGCGACGCGCGCCGTCGATTATTCGGCCCGCATCAACTACGATCGTACGCGCTCGGTGATTACCCGTCTCGACGTACCGGAATACTTTGTTTCCGCCGCCGGCCAGCAGGGCTCCGAGACGATGTTCAAGATCGTGCAGGGCGGCAGCATGGGACAGATCTACGGGCGCAAGTTCGTGCGCTCGTGTGGTGACCTCCCGGCCGACTTCGTGTCGCGCTGCGGCAGCGGCCTCGATTACCAGGTGAACAGCGACGGGTTCGTCGTCTACGTGGGCCAGGGCAATACGCTGGGTGACGGTATCACGAAGAACCTGTGGATGACCCGCATCCCGGCCGCCTCGGCGCCGTGGGGTGGCGGCAACACCAAGGAAGCCCTCAACTGGGGACTGCCGATTCTCGTCCGCGACGCGACGGGTGCCGTGCCGGTCCTCCCGGTCGGCAATGCGCTGCCGAACTACCGCTGGTCGCTGTCGCAGAACTTCCGCTACAAGCGCTTCACTGCCTTCGGTCTGCTGGATGCGACCGTCGGCAAGAGCGTGTGGAACATCGGCCGTCAGTGGTCGCTCGGTGACTTCATGCACCGCGACACCGACCAGTCGGGCAAGTCGGTTGCCGACGCCCGCCCGATCGGCTACTACTTCCGCGCCGTCTCCACGGGCGGCATCGGTGGCGTATACGATCTCCTCGCGCCGAACAACAACACCGTGGAGGACGCGAGCTTCGTGAAGCTCCGCGAGCTTTCCATCGGGTATCGCCTCGGTTCCATCGCCGGTGTCGGCAACTGGAACGTGTCGCTCATCGGGCGCAACCTCCTCACCATCACCGACTACAAGGGATTCGATCCTGAAGTCGGGCTGGGTGGTGGTGCCCTCGGCTCGGGCGTGCTGAACGCAATCGACGGGTTCACCTTCCCGAACCTCCGGACGTTCACGCTCTCGCTCGGCACCAGCTTCTGACCTGATTGCGGTGGTGCGCGACGCACGCCAGCGGCCTGATGGCGCGCGCCACCGGTTCCCTCTTCGAGGAATTTCGATGCGTAAGCAAGTTTCGACGTTCGTTGCGGCGAGCGGAGCACTGCTGGGGCTGACGGCCTGCGGTGACATCGCTGTTGCAAATCTCAACAACCCCGACGTGGCGCGCGCCTATGCCACACCAGCCGGCGTGGAAGGCGTCATCGCCGGCCTCGGCGTGCAGGTGTTCAACACCCAGCGTGCCACCGAGTCGGTCAACACGCAGAGCAAGATTTTCGCCGGTGAAACGTTTGCCTCCGTGGCCAATTTCGGCATGGCGGCGCGTGCCCAGATTCCGCGCTCGATCATCTCGAACGAGCTCGGCAACGATAACCAGACGGGTAACATCGCGAACTTCAACCAGTTCTCGCGTGTGTCCCGTACGGCGGCCAATGCCATCGTCGCCGTGAACGCGCTCGGCAAGGCGGGGCAGACCATTGGCTCCCCGGCACAGGATGCCCGCGCGAAAGCCTTCGCCTTCCTCATCCTCGGCCAGGCGCTCGGGAATCTGTCGCTGGCGTACGATTCGGCGGCAATCGTGACCCCAGCCGTACCCTCGGATGAAGTGCCGAAGCTCTCCGGTGCCTCTGCGGTCAACACCGCGGCACTCCAGATGCTCGACTCCGCCATTGCCATTGCCAACTCGGCGGCGGCCACGACGGGTTCGAACGGCTTCCCGCTCCCGAGCACGTGGCTGAACGGCAACAGCGTGTCGCGCGATCAGTTCGTCGCGCTGGCTCGATCCTACAAGGCGCGCTTCCGGGCCGGTGTCGCCCGTACGGCGGCGGCGCGTGCGGCGGTCAACTGGAACGACGTGATCGCCGACGCCAACGGCGGCGTGAAGACGGATTTCACCGTCAATATCGGAGGCGGCTCCGGTTGGGGCGCGGCCTTCGACATGAGCCAGATCTACGTCGTCGGTGGGTGGCACACGGCGCCGATGTACTACTACGGCATGGCCGATACGTCGGGTGCATACGGGGCATGGCTCGCCACCGTCCGCGACTCGCGCAAGGCCTTCCTCGTCGCCACTCCCGACCGGCGCTGGCCGACGGGAACGACGCGCCCGGCGCAACAGGCCGAAGCGCCGACCCTCGCGCCGAAGCCCGGCGTGTACATGCGCAACCGCCCAACGGGGGAAGACGTCCCGCTGCAGGGTCCGGGTGACTCGTTCTACGATCACCGTCGCTATGGCGCATCGAACCTGAACGCCGTCACCGGCCCGTACACCGAGATTTCGGCGACGGAAATGGCGATGTTGGCGGCGGAAGGGTATATCCGCACCAACAACATCCCGGCTGCGGTGGCGCTCATCAACACGAGCCGCACCAAGAACGGCCTCGATGCGATCCCGGCCTCGGTCACGTCGGCCTCCGCGCCGTACTCGACGGCGTCGAACTGCGTCCCGCGCGTGCCGGCCGCTCCGGCCTTCACCAGCGCGAACTGCGGATCGATCCTCGAAGCCATGAAGTATGAGAAGCGCATGGAAACAGCGTTCACCGGCTACATGATCTGGTTCACGGATAACCGCGGTTGGGCCGATCTGGTCGAAGGCACGGTGATCGAGTGGCCGGTGCCGTATCAGGAAATGCAGGCGCGTCAGCAGAAGTACTACAACGGCGAGACGCGCGCGCCGAAGGGCACTTACGGCTTCTGATCATCCATGACGTTGCCTGAGGCCTCCCGCTCCCAGTTGCGCCGTGCGGTCCGCGCGGCCATCGGTGGCGGCTGGGCGGTGGTGGCGACCGCGCTGGGAGGATGCACCAGCTTCCTCGCCGTGCAGTCGACACCACCAGCACAGGCGACCGCTGAGGTCGGGGTCGTGATCAATGATCGCGGCCGCGAACTCCTCGGGGATCGGATCGGGGCCTATGTGGAACGCATCGATGGGCGGATCGAGAAGCGCGAGAACGGTCAACTCACCATGCAGGTGTATCGCGTGACGGATCTGCGCGGCAACACCAGCACGTGGACGGGAGAAGTGGTCACGTTTCCCGAGTCGGCCGTCCTCGGCTATCGCCCGAAGACGCTCTCGAAGTTCAAGACGGGGCTGCTCCTTGGCGCCGTCACCGCGGTGATCCTCACGACGTTGCGCATGTCGCTCGACATCTTCGGGATCCCTACGGATGGTCCGGTTACAGGCAGTCCCCAGCAATCCTGATCGGTTCGCTTCGTCGAATCGGTATGACGTTCGATTTCACCATTCGGAGTTCACGCCCTATGCGGCTTTCCCGTTTCGCTCCTCTCGGCATCGCCCTGGCTGTTCTGGCCGGGTGCAGTGAGGCCAGCAATGACCCCACCACGCCGAACATCCCGCCCCTCGCGTACGTCCGGTACATCAACGCCGTGCCGGATACGCTCAACACCACGGTCCGCTTCATCGACCAGGTGGAGTACTCACCGTTCACCTTCGTGAACGTGCCGTTCCGCGGCCTCGGCCAGGGCAACTACCAGGGCGCCCAGGCCGGTTCGCGTAAGCTGCGCGTCTTCACGGCGGATGCCGTGGATTACTCGACGGCAGGAAATACTGCCATCCTCGTGGACACCACGATCACGCTGGAAGCCGGGAAGTACTACACGTTGCTGCACGCCGGGAACGCGCGCACGGGCTCCTCGCCCAAGCAGCGGCTCATCGTGATCAACGATGTGCATCCGGCCGCGGCGTCGAGCATCGCCGTCCGGGCGATCCACACGGCCTACGGTCTCGGCTCGGCGGATATCTACGCCACGGCCACCACCACCACGGCGCTCAGCGGCACGCCGCTGTTCCGCGGTGTGGCGGAAGGCGCGGTCTCGAACTACGTGACCACGGCGCCCGGCGCCTTCGCCACGCAGATCGCCGCCGCCGGTTCTACCACGTCGCTCGTCGCGGTGGCTGCTCCAGCGGGTACGGCGGGTACGACGTCGGTCGATCCGGTCGGTGGCGCCACGCAGGCCGGTTCGGTGATCACGGCGATCGCCTTCCCGGCTACCCCGGCCAACAAGGCAGGCCCGGCCAACACGCGTTTTACGGCGGCCGGCGTCGGCTACTTCATCGATAAGCACCCGGCTCGTACGACGCCGAACCCGTAATCAGGTACGGCCCAATCCCAGCGGTTGCAATCACGACCGCGGGTGTGAGATTCCGAAAGCATCCGGACTCGCATCCGCGGTCGTGGTGCGTTCGGGAACTGGGAGGGGACCGATCATGCCGATGATGACGCGCCAACTGCCGGTAGCCCCTCGCGCGGGCCTCAGGTATGCGCTCATGACGGTGCTGCTGCTCGCGGCCGCCGCCGCCCCGCTTGAGGCGCAGTTGCTGCGCGGGAAGGCCCTCTCCCGCGTGCGAGAGCGCCCCATCGATGGGGCCCGTATCGTGGCGCAATCATTGGATGGCGTCATCGTCGGCGAAACCGTCACGAACGAGACGGGCGCCTTTCGTCTGGCCATCACTGCCAAAGGGGCCCCTTTCGTCATCACCATCACCCGGATCGGGCTCAAGCCGCTACGCTCCGGCACCCTTGAGCTCACGCCACGCGATACGATCGACGTCGATTTCGACATCGATGAAGAGTCGATCGTGATCGACACCGTGCAGGTGCGCGCGGCGCCGTCGCTCAACGAAGTCCGGCTTCGTGAAGCGGAACGGCGCGGTTGGAAGCTGTTCACCCCCAAAGAGGTCGAGCAGATCCGTAATCGCGTCCAATCGTTCGAGGATCTGCTGCGCTCCACCGGGTTCCCCGGTTTCATCGTGTCACCGCGACGCGACGAATGCATCCGGTCTACACGCAACTACAAGTGTCTGGCGATCGCCGTGGATGGCATCATTCTGAGTGGGAGCTATCCCCTCATCAATCCGCGGGATGTGTACTTCCTCGCGTTACTCTCGCCGAATCAGGCGATGCTGCAATTCGGTGACCGGGCACCCAATGGGGCGTTGGTCGTGACCACCCGCGGTCGAGGCGACCGCTATGACCGCTGAGGCGTGATGCTGACGTTTCTCGCGTACGGCATGGTCGTGACGTTCATGACCTTGATCATGACCAAGCGCCTGTCGCCACTCACCGCGCTGATTCTGGTACCAACGGCGTTTGGTCTGTTCGCCGGCTTCACCACCGAATTGGGACCCATGATGCTCGAGGGGATTCGGACCCTCGCTCCGACCGGCATCATGCTGATGTTCGCGATTCTCTACTTCGCGATCATGCTCGATGCCGGCCTCTTCGAGCCCTTCGTGCGCCGACTGGTCGCGTTGGTGCACGGCGATCCGGTGAAGGTGGTGATCGGCTCGGCTGTGCTTGCCCTGTTCGTCTCGCTGGACGGGGATGGCTCAACCACGTACATGATCACCACCGCGGCGATGCTGCCATTGTATCGCCGGCTTGGCCTTCGCCCTCTCGTGTTGGGGTGTGTAACGATGGTCGCCGGCGGCGTCATGAACCTCCTGCCGTGGGGCGGCCCGACGGCACGCGCTGCCAGTGCCCTCGCGGTCGACGTGAACGCGGTGTTCGTACCGTTGATTCCCGCGCTGCTTGGTGGCGTGGTGTGGA
>JBDKIJ010000244.1:0-12557 GCA_039797155.1 Gemmatimonadota bacterium
TCGTCGCCCCCCTGCGGTCCGGGGCATCGCTATCGACGCGCGGCTGGCCGAGGATTTGGCCCTTAAGCCGGGAAGTCGCGTTCGTCTGTCGGCGGTGCCAGGTGCGCCGGGTGATCCTGTCGAAGTTGCCGCCGTATTCGAACGCCGGGCCGATCCGGCCGAGGTCGCGCGTCGGGAGTATCGCATCCGCACCCATCTCGATCACCTGCAGGGATTGCTGGAGATTGAGGATCGTGTCGATCGCTTCGCCGTCGGTGTCACGGGGCGCGTGCCACTCGACAGCGCGTTGGCCCAGATCAACCATGTCGCGTTCGGATTTCGCGCCCATGCGTCGAAGGCGGTCGCGGTCCAAAGCTCGCGGACGTTTCGCGTTGTGGAACGGTTTCATCGGGCGATCGGCCTGATCACGGTGGTGGCCAGTGCGGTGTTTCTGCTGTGCCTCCTCTTGTTGAGTGTCGAGGAGCGGAAGCGGGATATCGCGGCATTGCGTCTGATGGGGATCTCGCGGGCCACCGTCGTGCGTGCCCTGATCATAGAAGCAGCGCTCGTCTCGCTGATCGGTTGCGTGATCGGTGCTGGAATCGGATGGGTCGGATCGCTGGTGGTGAATGCCCACTTTCAGCAGCTCTATCGCACGCCGCTTCAGTTCGCTCTGGTGACGCCGGAGATCCTGCTGTTCGCCACGGTGACGTCGCTCGCGCTCGGCATTGTCGCGGGGGCTGGTGCGGCGTGGCGTCTCGTGCGCACGGCACCGCTGACCCTGATGGGGCGCTGATCCATGCGCTTCACGCTGGCGTGGGCGACGCTGCGGCGGCATCCGGCGCGTACGGTACTCGCGGTGCTCGGGATTGCCGTGGCCGCGGCGCTGCTCCTCGACATGGTGATGTTATCGACGGGGATGCGCGAATCGTTTCGCGGTCTGCTGCTGACCCGTGGCTACCAGTTACGAGTATCGCCGAAGGGGACGCTCCCGTTCGATAGTGAAGCCTCCATCGACGGCGCGACAGCCATTGTCGCTGCGTTGCGGGCCCATCCCGAGATCACGGCGGTCAGTCCCGCGCTCGGTGCGACGCTCACGCTGCCATTCGCCACCTTGCCGTCGGTGTTCACGCTGGGGCTCGAAAGCGATGTACAGGGCGATTATCAACTCGAGGCGGGGCAGGACTTCCCGGCACCCATGCGCACCACGGCCCCCCTCTCGGCAATCCCGGCGGTCGTCAATCGGATATTCCTGCAACGCAGCGGACGTCGGCTTGGCGATACGCTCACCGTGTCCGCGGGACTGGATGCCCAATTGCGGACTGCTGCTCGCTCACAGGTCATCGTCCTGCGCGGCGAAGGGCGGTTCTTCTACGTACCGGGCGAAACTCCCGTGCTGGCCATGCCGCTGGCTTCGCTCCGTCAGCTGCTCGGCCCGGGCTATGCCGATCGGATGTCACTCGCGATGGCGGCTGTCCGTCGTACCGACTCGGCCTCGGTGGAAGCCACGCGCGCCTGGATCCAAACGACCCAGCCACGCGTGACCGCGATCAGCACCGAGACCGCCATTCGCCAAGTCGAAGAGCGCCTCTCCTACTTTCGCCAGTTGGCCTTCGTGCTGGGCGCCATCAGCCTCGGTATCGGTTTTCTTCTCGTGGCCACGCTGGTCACCCTCTCGGTGAATGAACGGCGCGGAGAAATCGCCGTCCTGCGCGCCATTGGTACGCCGCGCGGTGGCGTGCTACGTCAAGTGCTTCTGGAAGGACTGATGCTGAGCGGTGCGGGGATCGTGATTGGTCTCGGCCTCGGACTCTTCACCGCGCGCTGGCTCAACGGGATTCTGCGTGATTTCCCGGGGCTTCCCGCCGCCTTCAACTTCTTCGTATGGAGCGCAGATGCGGCGTGGCAGTCGCTCGCCCTCCTCCTGGTTTCCGGTGCGCTGGCTGGACTGATTCCGGCGTGGCGCGCGGCGTCGCTTCCCATTGCCCGCGCCCTGCGGGAGGATGCCATTGGTTGATGTCGTGAACACGGGGTCGGCGGACCGTTCGGCGGTGATCCGCTGCGAGCGCGTCATGCGCTCCTACGCCATGGGGGATGCCATGGTGCACGCCGTCCGCGGAATCGATCTCGAGATTCGGCGTGGCGAGTTTGCCGCCATTACCGGACCGTCGGGGTGTGGCAAGAGCACCCTGCTCCATCTATTGGGCGCCGTGGATGTCCCATCAAGCGGCCGGGTGTTCATCAACGGGCGCGATACGGCCCAGCTGCGTGATGCGGAGGCGACGGCGTTCCGCCTTCGCCACATCGGTTTCGTCTTCCAGCGCTTCTATCTCATGCCGACGTTGACGGCACAGGAGAACGTGGAGCTGCCATTGGCGGAGGCTGGACTTCGTGGTACCGCGCGCCGCGAACGTGCGGCGGAGTTGCTGGCGTATGTAGGGCTGGGTGATCGCCGCTCGCATCGGCCGACGCAATTGTCTGGTGGTGAGCAGCAGCGGGTGGCGATTGCGCGCGCTTTGGCCAATTCACCTGCGCTGATTCTTGCTGACGAGCCGACCGGTGAACTTGATGCGGCGACCGGCGAACGGCTGTTGGAGTTGTTTGCGCAGCTACACCGGGATGGAACAACGCTGGTGTTCGTGACGCACGACGCGATCGTGGCCAAGTCGGCACAGCGGGTCATCCGGCTGCGCGATGGCGAGGTGGCTGAAGACACCGGGGCGTCGAGCTGATGTCTGAGAGGCCGCCCGCGTTGCCTGCGGAGGGGTCAGCTCCCCCCGTTGGATCCGTGCGATTGGCCATGTCGTGGCTGCTCGCATGGCGCACGGTGACGGCACGACCGAAACGGGCCCTGCTGCTGTGCGGCGGCTTCGGTATCGGTGTTGGGGTGATGGTGGTGCTGTTGGCCGTAGGCGAGGCCATGGTCCGTCAGGCAAGTCAGGAGAAGCTCGTCGGTGGTGGGGCGATCACCGTGCTCCCCGAGGGGATTGATATCGAGGTCCTGACCACCGGCGGGCTCGGTGGGCTGTTCTTCTCCGTACCCAATGCGCGATTCGTCCATCGGCAGGTGCTGCGTTCACCGCGTCTCGCGTCGGCTATTGCCGTCGCGGCGCCGCAGCTCGAGGGGAAGCTGCTGTATCTCACCACCCCAGACGGCGTCGAGCATGCGGTGCGGGCTACGGGGGAAATCCCGTCGGCGACCGAGCAACTCGGCGCGATGCCGCGGATCACCAGCGGCGCGTGGGAGGATGATGCCGCGGATACCCGCTGGGTACGCCCCACGCAGGCCGAGCTCCGTCATGACATCGATCGGTTTCATCTGCCGCCGCGCGACATGGCCAATCCCGGATCATGGGGGGAGTGGCACTACTTCAATGTGATTTCTCCGGATGCGTCGCGCTGGGCCTTCCTGTCCTTCATCGTGGGCGGCGATGTGCGCGATACCACCTGGGGCGGACAGGTGCTGGTAACGCTCCATGAACGTGGGCGCACACCACGGCGCTTCGTGTCCACGGTGCCGAGGCGTCAGGTGCGTTTCAGCACGAGCGATGCCGATCTGTCGATCGGTGATGCGACCGTGCGCGTGGATGGCAATGGTCGGTATGTCGTGCGGGCCACGGCGCGTGAGGAAGGCGTCGGGACTCCGCTGACCGTCAATCTGCTCGTCGAGCCGGCGGATCGTGTCGAATTTCCCGGAGCTACGCTCATCAGTGGTGATTTCACATCGGGGTACGCGGTGCCCGGTCTGCGCGCGTCCGCAACGGGGACGTTATGCGTGCGCACCACATGCGAACGCTACGACGGCGCGCAGGGGTATCATGATCATAACTGGGGTGGCTGGCGTGGCGTGACGTGGGAATGGGGAGCGGCACGTGCCGGGGAGTACACGCTGCTGTATGGTCGCGTGACCCCGGAAGATTCTATCGGAAGTAATGCGCCTCTCTTCGTCTATCTCACCGATCGCCAGGGCTTTCTCGCACTCTTTCGTCCGAAAGTGATTGGCTATCAGGACGGACGTACGATTGCGACGGCCAGCGGCCCGCTGCGTGTCCCATCGACCGCGACTCTGCAGGACGTGCGTGGCGCGGACACGCTACGTCTCGCGTTGACGATCGATGATGCCGTGGCCACCGATACACGGGCCGGTCTTGTCGAGCGTGGAGAAGGGGCCTATGCGCGTCAGCTCCGTCGTCCCTGGTTCGTACAGATGGCGGGCGAGGCGCAGATTGCCGGTCGCGTTCGGGGGCAGCCGCTTGGCGGCCGCGGCCGTGGATTCTTCGAGACCTATCGGTAGCGATCCGATATCTTTCGCGGATGCCCGCAGCCCGAGCCCTTCCCGGTGAACTGGATCTGCACCTCTTCAATGAGGGGCGTCATCTTCGCCTCTGGGAGATGTTGGGGGCGCATGTGACGGTGGTGGATGGCGTCGAGGGTACGGCCTTTACGGTGTGGGCGCCCAACGCCGAGCGCGTCGCGGTCCTCGGTGACTTCAATGTCTGGCGCGCGGATGCGCACCCGTTGACCCCGCAGGCGTCGAGTGGTGTGTGGGCGGCCTTCGTACCGCACGTCGGGGCGGGTACGCTCTACAAGTTCCACATCGTCGGGCGCGATGGTGGGATACACGTCAAGACGGACCCCATGGCGCGGAAGCTCGAGTCGTCGCCGGGATTTGCGTCCATTGTTGAAGCGCCCTCGGCATACCCGTGGCGGGATGCTGCATGGCTCGAGGCGCGTGCTCGGCGTGATGCGCGACGCGATGTGCCGCACGAACCGATGCACATCTACGAAGTGCATCTGGGCTCCTGGAGGTACGATCCCAACACCGGTCGGCCGTACAGCTATCGCGAGGTGGCGCCGCTTCTGGCCGATCATGTACGTGCGCTCGGCTTCACGCACGTCGAGCTACTGCCGATTCAGGAGCATCCATTTGGCGGCTCGTGGGGCTATCAGGTGGGGGCGTACTACGCACCAACGAGTCGGTACGGCTCGCCCGATGACTTCCGGTTTTTCGTGGATACGCTGCATCAGGCGGGGATCGGCGTGCTTCTCGATTGGGTGCCCGCGCACTTTCCAAAGGACGACTGGGCGCTCCGTCGTTTCGACGGCACGGCGTGTTACGAGCATGAGGACCCGCGGCTTGGTGATCACCCCGAATGGGGCACCCACATCTTCAATTATGGGCGCCATGAAGTCCGGAATTTCCTCGTGGCGAACGCGTTGTTCTGGATCGATCAATTCCACATTGACGGGCTCCGTGTCGATGCCGTCGCCTCGATGCTCTATCTCGATTACGGACGCAAGGCCGATGAATGGCTGCGTAATCGGCATGGCGGGCGGGAAAATCTCGAGGCGGTGGCCTTCCTGCAGCAGCTGAATGAGGCGGTGCACACCACGCATCCCGGCGTCATGATGATTGCCGAGGAAAGCACGTCATGGCCCAAGGTGACGGCACCCGTTCATGAAGGCGGCCTCGGTTTCACCCTCAAGTGGAACATGGGGTGGATGCATGACTCGCTCGCCTACTTCGCGACGGATCCGATCTTCCGGCAACACGCGCATGATCGGCTGACCTTCGCGATGTGGTACGAGTACACCGAACGGTTCCTGAATCCGCTGTCGCATGATGAGGTGGTACACCTCAAGAAGTCGCTGCTGGGAAAGATGCCAGGCGATCCTTGGCAACAGTTCGCCAATCTCCGGGCGCTTCTTGGCTATTCCCTCACACGCCCCGGGAAGACGCTCTGGTTCATGGGCACCGAGTTGGCACCCGAAGGTGAGTGGAATCATGATCTGCCGCTTCCGTGGCACACGGCCGCGGACCCCGCACGTGCCGGGCTGCAGCACTTTCTGCAGACTCTTGGTGCGTTATATCGTACGCATTCCTGCTTCTGGCGACACGATCACGATCCGGACGGATTCCGATGGGTCGATGTGGCCGATCGTGAGCGCTCCGTGTTCTCGTACGTGCGATTCGATGGCGATGCCCATGCCCTCGTGGTGCTCAATCTCACGCCAGTGCCGCGCGAGACGTATCGATTGGGTGTGCCGGCGAATGGTGCGTATCGCATGGTCCTGAATTCGGATGCGCCTGACTTTGGAGGCAGCGGCTATCCATGCGCCCCCGTGGTCCGAAGCGAGCGCATTGCCTATCATGGATTTCCGCAGTCGCTCACGCTGACTCTGCCACCCCTTTCGATGCTCGTGCTGATGCCCGGAGACGCTGCATGACGGCCCGCCCGCTTCGGCTCGTTGCCTTCGGTGTGGTCACACTCCTGGCGGTGGCGCTGTGTGTGCGCCTAGGCATCTGGCAGCTCGATCGTTTGGCGCAACGGCGGGCGCAAAACGCCATTGTCACCGCGCGTAGCACATTACCCGTGGTGGACGTACAGGGGATCCGCACCATGGATACCACGGCGTCACATTGGCGACGGGTGTCGATTATCGGGGTGGCGGAGTACGACCGGGAGCTGGTGCACGGGATGCGCACGCAGAACGGTTCGCCCGGAGTACATCTCCTCACGCCGATCCGTCCGCTCGGCGGAGCGTGGGGCGATACCGCCGTCCTCGTGATTCGCGGCTATCTGCATGCGCCGGATGGTCGGACCGTCGATCACGCGGCGGTTACCGAAGGCGACACGGTCCGCCTGGAGACGCTGGTGCTGTCGTACCCGGCCACGCAGGCAACGTCTGCCGTGCGGATGCCGTCCAATGCGCGAGCCGTGCGGACGCTGGATCGCGATACACTGGCGACGATGATTGGTCGGCCGCTTGCCCCGTTTGTGCTGCTCGCACTGGGCGACACCGTCGTCCGCGATATCAGCAAGCCAGCCCGGATTCCCCCGCCCGCGGTGAACGAGGGACCGCACCTCTCCTATGCCCTGCAGTGGTTCGGCTTCGCGACCGTATTTCTGATCGGCTTAGTGATCTTTGCCCGCCGTCAGCCTCGTTCACGGCCGCAATAGCCAATCCTCGCGTCAGTCGCCGATACAATAGTACTCGCGGTACCACGCGACAAAACGCGCGACGCCGGTCTCGATCGGGGTCTTTGGCGCGAAGCCGACATCCGCGACGAGGGCATCCACATCCGCATAGGTGGCCGGCACATCGCCCATCTGCAGCGGTAGCATGTTCTTCTCGGCCGTGCGCCCCAGCGCCTGCTCCAGGGTGCTGATCAGATGCATCAACTCCACCGGATTGTTGTTGCCGATGTTGTAGATGCGATAGGGGGCACGGCTCGTAGCTGGATCGGGACGGTCGGAATCCCAATCCGGATTCGGCTCGGCGGTATGGTCGCTCGTCCGGATTACGCCTTCAACGATGTCGTCGATGTACGTGAAATCGCGGCGCATCCGGCCGTGATTGAACACGTCGATCGGGCGCCCTTCGAGGATCGCCTTCGTGAACAGGAACATCGCCATGTCGGGGCGCCCCCACGGCCCATACACCGTAAAGAAGCGGAGTCCCGTCGTCGGCAGGCCGTAGAGATGGCTGTAGGTGTGCGCCATCAGCTCGTTGGCCTTCTTCGTGGCCGCGTAGAGCGACAACGGATGATCAACGTTCTGGTGTACGGAGAAGGGCATCGCGGTGTTCGCCCCATATACGCTCGATGAGGACGCGTACGTCAGGTGCTGCACGCCATGATGCCGGCATCCCTCGAGGATGTGCAGGAAGCCGACCAGGTTGGCATCGATGTAGGCGTGCGGGTTGGTTAGCGAGTACCGCACTCCCGCCTGCGCCGCGAGATGGATGACCTTGTCGAACCGCTCGGCGGCGAACAGGGATTCGATCCCCGCCCGATCGCCGAGCTCCATGCGCACAAATCGGAATCCCGGCTTCCCCTGCAGGCGCGCGAGTCGCGATTCCTTGAGCGTCGGGTCGTAATAGTCATTGATGTTGTCGAGGCCAATCACTTCATCGCCACGCGCCAACAGTCGTTCGCTCGTGTGCGAGCCGATGAAGCCGGCCGCGCCGGTGACCAGAATTTTTGCCATCGCAATCTCGTGAAGAAGGGAGCTGCGTTTACAGCTCAGGTTTTGACCGACAATGCATCAACCGTAGGCCGCCGCTGCAACAGCACCACGGCGGTCATGATGCCGATGCCACCCAGCAACGTACCCGCTCCGAGGGGCTGACCGAGCAGCAGGATCCCCAGCAGCGTGGTCCAGAACGGTTCAACGGTCGAGGTGATCGCCGTTCGCACCGGTCCCAGCACGGTCAGCCCTGCCAGAAACCCAATGAACGCCACGGACGACAGCACGCCCTGCATGACGCTGGCGCCCAGCGCGACGGCATCCGGAATGATGAACAGTGTCCCTGTGGTCACCGACCAAGTGAGGAACAGGACGAATCCGCCGACGGCGATCGCCTGTGCCACTTCCGTGGGTCGCCGACCGCGCTGCAAGTGGTCGAGGACCGGGATATAGAGCGCGTACACGAGGGCCGCCGCAAGAATGATCAGCAGTCCGGTCGGGTGCAGGGCGGTACTCGTGGGCGCACCGACCATCGCGCCGATGCCGGCGAGGGCCATGATCAGCGCAACGATGCGCGTGACGTCGAGGCGTTCGGTGCCACGCACCGCCGTGATGATCGTGACCCACGCCGGATAGGTATAAAAGAGAAACGACGCGGTGGCGGCGGGGAGCCATTGCAGGGCGGCCAGCGCCAGCGTCGCCACCATTGCCTGGCCACTCCCAGCGACGAACAACACACGCGGTGCATACCAGGGCGCGATGGGCACAGCGGGAGGGGTCGCTGCGCTCGATGTCTGGCGACGAGCATCCCACCGGGCGATCGCCATCAGCAGCAGCGACGCGGTGAGATAGCGCCACGTCTGAATGCTCTGCAGCGCCATCCCCCGATCGGTGGCGATGATGGTGAGCGGCGAAATGGAGCCGAACGCGCACGCTGAGGCCGCCACGGCGAGTGTCCCGCGGAGGAGACTCCCCGTCCTCACAACAGCGTGCCGCTCAGGAACAGGTAGGCGACGCTGAAGTACAGGCTGATCGCGGAGACATCCACGATCGTGGCCACGAAGGGGGCCGAGGCACTCGCGGGGTCGAATCCGAAGCGCTTCAGGACGAAGGGCAGCATCGAACCCGTCAGCGAGCCGATGGTGACAATGCTGATCAGCGTCAAGCCGACGGTCGCGGCCAGCAGCGTGGCATGCGGTCCGTAGTTGTACAGGCCGAGCGACTGCCACGTCACGATACGGACCATCGCCAGTGTACCAAGCAGGAGGCCGAGGATGAAGCCGGCCGGCAGCTCCCGGACGACAACCCGCCACCAGTCGCGGAGGGACACTTCACCCAGCGCCATCGCACGAATGATGAGGGACGTGGCCTGTGATCCCGAGTTGCCCCCCGAACTCATGATGAGCGGAATGAACTGGGAAAGCAGCAGCACGCGACCGAGTTCATCCTCGTACCGCGCCATGACGGAGGCCGTCATCATCTCACTGAGGGCGAGAACGGCGAGCCATCCCCCACGCTTGCGCACGTTCTGCCACAGCGTGATCTGCATGTAGGGCTCCTCGAGCGCCTCCATGCCGCCAAACTTCTGCGCGTCCTCGGTCTGCTCTTCCTGGATGACGTCGATGACGTCGTCGACCGTGACGACGCCGAGGAGATGCTTGTCACGGTCCACGACGGGAAGGGCCACAAGGTCGTAGTTCGACGTGACCTGCGACACTTCCTCCTGCGGCGTATCCGGCACGACACTCACCACATCGGTCCACGCGTGCTCGCTGATGCGCGAGCCTTCCGGTGCCGCCAGGAGTTCGCGCAGCGACAGCACGCCGCGCAACCGTCCATCCGCATCGGTGGTGTAGATCGTGTACATCGCCTCGCGTCGACCCCCACGCGCCATCGCGCGCACGGCGCGCAGCGATTCCTCGACGGTAAGCGTCTCCTCGACGGAGACGAATTCCGTCGTCATGAGTCCGCCGGCCGTGTATGGGTCGTACTGCAGCAGCCGCTCGGTTTCCGCCTTGTCGTCCGGCTCAAGCTCCTGCAGGATCTCGTCGACGGTTTCCTCGTCGAGTTCCTCGAGCGCGTCCGCCCGCTCGTCGGGATCCATCTCCGCGACGATCTCGGCGGCCTCCCCAGCCGGCAGCTCCTCGAGGACCTGCGTGCGGAGATCCTCATCGAGGTACTCCAGCACCTCGGCGGCCCGTTCGCGCGGCAGCGCCTCGAGGAATGCGCGCACGAGCGCCTCCGGCAGCGCCTCGGCCACGTCGGCGAGGTCGGCCGGATGCATTTCCTCCGTTTGCGGACCGATGGACTCCGGGTGCTCCTCGAGCAGTTCGATGAGATCCGGTACGATCAGCGCCGCAAGCGGCCGGTCTTCGTTGGCGCGTGGCGTCATCGGCGAAGGGGCGGCGGGGTGAGGGGCAAGTTAGTGCGCCCACCGAGAGGCGCAAAGCGCGCGCGCCGACAATCTCCCTCGCTAGAGAAGCGGCAGCCCCGCGCGTTCCACCCGCATAGCCCGCAGTTCGACCCCGGCCAATTCGAGCGCCGCGGCCAGCTGCGTGCGGAAGAGCGCCGGATCTGGAAGTGTCTCGGTCTCGAGGATGGCTCCGGTCATCGACACCTCGGCTTGCACAATCGCCGGGACGCCGGCGAGCGCCGTCTGGACGGCCCGGACGGCGTGGACTGAGAGGAGGCCGGCGATCTCCACGTGGACCCGTTGGCGTGGCATCTTTCCAATCTTCACGGTCCCACGACCGTACTCAACGGCTCGTGGCACTCGCCTCGCCCTTCTCCTTCTCCGCTATGCCACGCGTTGCCTTTCTGGGTCTTGGCGCCATCGGTACCCCCATGGCCCGTCATCTTGCGCGCCCCGACTTCGATTTGGCGGTGTGGAACCGCACGGCATCACGAGCGGCCGAGTTCGTGGCCGCTCATGGGGGGCGCCACGCGGCGACCCCAGCCGATGCAGCCCGAGACCGGGATGTGGTGATCACCTGTCTCCCGGTCTCGCGTGACGTCGAGGGGCTGTTGGACGGTCCGGATGGACTCCTCGCTACCATGCCGTCGGGAAGCGTGCTCGTCGATTGCACCTCAGGCGATGGGGCCACCTCGCGTCGCATGGCCGCGCGTCTCGCAGAGCGCGGCATCGGATTCCTGGACGCGCCGGTCTCCGGCGGGGTGGTGGGGGCCGAGCGCGGCGCGCTGACGGTGATGATCGGAGGCGATGCGACCGTCCTCGAGCGGGTCCGCGAGGTGATCGCCTGTTTCGGGTCCACGATCGTCCACTGCGGCGCCGTGGGGGCTGGGGATGCGCTCAAGGCCGTCAACAACGCCCTGCTGGCGATGCACCTCTGGGGGACGGCCGAGGGGCTCGTCGCGCTGGAGAAGGCCGGCGTGAAGTCGGAGATCGCCCTGCAGGTGATCAATCAGTCGAGCGGTCGGTCGAACGCGAGCATGAACCTCTTCCCGGAGCGGGTGCTTACGCGGGCGTTTCCCCGCACGTTCCGGCTCGCGCTGCTCGACAAGGATGTCGGCATTGCGGCGGAGCTGGCACGCGAGACGCAGGTACCGTCACCGCTGTTGCAGCTGACGAGTGAGCTGTTCCGGATGGCGCACCGCGAATTGGGTGAGGACGCCGATCACGTGGAGGTCGCCCAGCTGGTCGAGCGGCTGGGTGGCGCACAAATCGGTGGACGGGGGACGAACGCATGACAACTCCGGCGAGCGAGATCCTGTCGGTCGAAGCCATTCGCGCCCAATTCCCGGCACTCGACCGTGTTGATGATGGCTATCCGGTCGCCTACTTCGACGGCCCAGGCGGTACGCAGGTCCCGCGGCGCGTCGGCGAGGCGATGCTCGACTACCTGTACCATCACAATGCGAACACGCATTGGGCGTACCCAACCAGTGTCGAGACGGATGCGCTGTTGTGGCAGGCGCGCGCCACGCTCGGGGATTTTCTGGGATGTGGTGCCGGGGAAATCGCCTTCGGCGCCAACATGACCACCTTGCTGTTTCACATCGCACGCGCGATCGGCCGCGGCATCGAGCCAGGTGACGAGATCATCATCACCGAACTCGACCACCATGCGAACGTGGCGCCATGGCAGGCGCTGGCGAAGGAGCGTGGGGCCGTGTTGCGCTGGCTTCCGCTCGACCTCACCACGTATCGTCACGAGGAGGGAGCGCTGGAATCGCTGCTGTCACCGCGGACGAAAGTCGTGGCGATCGGTGCCGCGTCCAACATTCTCGGGACGATCAGCGATGTGAAAGCGCTGTGCGCCCAGGCGCGTGCGGCGGGTGCCATCACGGTCGTGGATGCCGTGCACTATGCCCCGCATCAGCTCGTGGACGCGAAGGCCATCGATTGCGACTTCCTGCTGTGCAGCGCGTACAAGTTCTATGGTCCGCACGTGGGCATCGTCTATGGGCGGACGGAAGCGGTCGCCGCGCTCGATCTGCCGCGACTTGAGCCGGCGCCGGATTGGGTCCCCGAGAGCCTCGAAACCGGGACGCAGAATCATGAGGGCATTGTTGGCGCCGCCGCGGCCGTGGAGTTCCTCGCCGCGATTGGTGGGACGGCCGGGACTCGACGCATGCGGCTTGAGCGGG
>JBDKIJ010000245.1:0-2782 GCA_039797155.1 Gemmatimonadota bacterium
AGCAGGACGATCGGCATCTGCGCCTGCTGCGCCTCCTGCTCGCTGCCAACGGTGGCGCCAGCGGCTGCGAAGAGTCCAGCATAGAAGAGAAAACCGGCAACAAAGAAGACGAGCAGCGCACCGACCTGCAGGGCCGTGATCTCCGGAAGTGCCATCGGCGCAGCATCAATCCCGAATCGGGCGAACAATGGTGCGCGTGCCTGCCACAATAGCGCGGACGTGGCGAACCAGATAAGCATCTGCGTGAGCCCCACACTGCCAACCCCGATGACCTTGCCGATGAGCAAGCGCGCGGGGGCGATGGAGGCAATGACCACCTCCGCCACGCGGGTCTGCTTCTCCTCGAGGACACCGCGCAGCACGTTGAGGCCGTACACGAAGACCATCATGTACAGCAGCAGCGCGACGGCCATGCCGAACACAAAATTCAGCTTGCCGCTGCCACCTCGGCCCTTGTCACTGAGCTGCTCCGTGCTGATGTCGACCCTCGTGGCGGCCAACTGGCGTCCCACTTCAGCGTCGATGCCGCGCTCACCCATGCGCTGAACAAGCAACTCGCTCTGGAGCGAACGCTCGAGCCGTTGCATCGCAAAGATGGCCGTGGTGTTTCTCCCCGCATACCGCGCATCGCCCGACGCAAGCGTCGCGCTGTCGAGGACCAGATAACCGGCAAGGGAGTCCGCCATGACACGCTGCGTGAGAAGCGATTCCGCAGCGGCTATGGCACCAGTGGTGACGGGCTGAACGCGCGCCCGATTCGTGGACGCCGTGCCATCAATGCCCCCCATCAGTCGCTCTGCCACCCGCTCGCCCAGCGCGGAGCCGGTGGCATCCAGGATGACGATGCGCGAATCCCCCGGTTTGTCGCGGTCACGCCGCGCCATGACAGACGGGAGGATCATCAGCGTGCCGATCAACAGCGGACCGAAGAGCGTGCCGATCAGAAACCAGCGCGTGCGCACGCGCTCGAGATATTCGCGGCGGATGACCGCCCACATCTTGCGGTCAGCCATGTCCGCTCATCCCCGCTTCCACATGGGTGGCGCCGACTTTTTCGAGGAAGATCCGGTGCAGCGAGGGGCGGACCGATTCGAATCGTTCGATGCGGGCATCAGCGCGTACCAACGCGTGCAGGAGGGTCATCGGATCCGCCGAAGGGGCCAGTTCGATGTCGAGATGCCGATTCGAATTGTCCATGCCGGCAACGAGCGCCGGATCCTGAAGCACCGCCAGAACAGCGGCCGTCGGCTGCTCGGCCAACCCCAGCGCCACGAAGCGCCCGCCGTGCGCCTCGCGCACGTCAGCCACGCCGCCGTCCAGCACCTTCTCACCGCCCGCGATGATGCACACGGCATCACACAGGCGCTCGGCATTGTCCATGATGTGCGTGCTGAAGATCACGGTACGCCCCTGCCGCTTGAGGTCCACGACCGTGTCCTTCAGCGCCTGGGCGTTGATGGGATCGAGCCCGCTGAAGGGCTCGTCCAGAATGACGAGATCGGGGTCGTGCAACAGCGCGCCGATGAACTGCACCTTCTGCTGCATGCCGCGCGAGAGTTCGTCGACCTTGGCGTTGCTCCAGTCGGTGCCGTTTCCGCGCAGTCCCATGCGCTCCATCCAGCCGTCGATACGACGATCCAGATCACGCCCGCTCAGACCTTTGAGTTCGCCGAGGAATCGGAGCACGCGACGGACCTGCATTTTGCGATACAGACCGCGCTCTTCGGGGAGGTAGCCGAGCCGGTCGACCAGGGTGGCATCATCGTGCCGCCGTCCGAGCACGTCGATCGTGCCGTGGTCGGGGGCAATGATGTTCAAAATCATGCGAATGGTGGTCGTCTTGCCGGCGCCGTTGGGACCCAGCAGGCCATAGACGGCGCCGGTGGGAACGGTCAACGACAACGTGCGCACCGCAACGTGACGCTCGAACGATTTCGAGGCCCCGTCGATCCGGAGGGCAGGGGAGGCGGACATGAATTGAGAGTATGGGGAGGTCGTATGGGATACAACGGAGCGGCCCCGTCCATGTTTCGCGCGCCATCACTAATTTCCTCGGCATGCGTCCGCCGCTGACATTTACGCGATCAGAGATCGCCGGCGCCTTCGGTGACATCGGGACCGACTTGCCGCTGCTGGTCGGGGTCGTGCTGGCGACGGGGATGGATCCGACCACGGTTTTCGTGGTATTCGGCCTGTTGCAGGTCGCGTCGGGGCTTGTCTATCGGCTCCCGATGCCGGTGCAGCCGCTCAAGGCGATGGCGGCGATTGCCATCGCCGGGAAGATTGCGCCGACATTGCTCGCCGCGGGTGGGCTGATCGTCGGCATCGTGATGCTCCTGTTGGCCCGGACGGGTGCCCTCACCTGGATTGCGGGGGTCGTGCCGAAGCCGGTGGTGCGTGGCATTCAGGTCGGTTTGGCGTTGCAGCTGGCCACATTGGCATTCACGAAGTTCCTGCCGGCGGATGGCACGGTGGGGCTGCTCCTTGCGGGTATCGCACTCGCCATCGTGCTGACGTTGCGGACCAATCGACGCATGCCTGCCGCGCTGGCCGTCCTCGCCTTGGGCGTCGTCTATGCGTGGTGGCACTGGCCGCCCGGCGTCGCGTCGCCATTCGGATGGCGGATGCCCGTGCTTCCCGACCGGATGCCAACGAGCGAGGAATTCGCGCGCGCGGCCGTGCTGTTGGCGCTCCCGCAGATCGCCCTGTCGCTTGGCAATTCCGTGCTTGCGACGCGGCAGGTCGTGGCGGATCTCTTCCCGGAGCGCCCGGCGCTGTCCGT
>JBDKIJ010000246.1:0-3024 GCA_039797155.1 Gemmatimonadota bacterium
ACTCTTCCTGCTTCCGACGGATCTGCGCCTGCACCTCGCGCTCGTTGTCACGCAGCGACGCGGCACGCTCGAAATTCTGGTCGCGCACCGCCGCTTCCTTTTCGGCGTTGATCGCCTCCAGCTGCGCCTTGAGCTCGGCGACCTCAGACGGTGGCACCTGCGCCGCCAGACGCGCGCGGGCTCCCGCTTCGTCAATGACGTCGATCGCCTTGTCCGGCAGGAACCGGTCGGTGATGTACCGTTCCGACAGCTTGGCCGCCGCCAGCAGCGTCTCATCGGGAATGTTCACCCGATGATGGTCCTCGTACTTCTTGCGGAGCCCCTGCAGGATCTGCACGGTCTCATCGATCGAGGGCGGATCCACCACCACCGTCTGGAAACGACGCTCGAGGGCGCCGTCCTTCTCGATGTACTTGCGGTACTCGTTGAGCGTCGAAGCCCCAACGCACTGCAGCTCACCACGCGCGAGCGCCGGCTTGAGCATGTTGCTGGCGTCAATGGCCCCTTCGGCCGCTCCCGCGCCGACGAGCGTATGGAGCTCGTCGATGAACAGAATGACCTGCTTGTTCTGCGCGATCTCGTTCATGACCGCCTTGAGGCGTTCTTCGAACTGACCCCGATACTTGGTGCCGGCGATCACCGCCGCCATGTCGAGCGACAGCACGCGATTGTCGCGCAGTGAGTCCGGGCAATCGCCGTTGGCGATGAGCTGAGCCAGCCCCTCGACAATGGCCGTCTTGCCAACACCAGGCTCGCCGATGAGGACCGGATTGTTCTTCTTGCGACGCGTCAGCACTTCCATCACGCGCTCGATTTCCTTAGCACGCCCGATCGTGGGATCGAGCTGTCCCTCGGCGGCCAGCTGCGTCAGGTCGCGACAGAAATGGTCGAGCGCCGGCGTCTTGGACTTCTTTTCACCCTTCGCTGGCGCGGCGGACTGCGGGGCGCTCCCGGCCTTCTCGGCCTGAGGCGTAGCCGTCCCACCGGCATTGCCCTGCGGCATCTCCGTGCCGAGCAGGCGGAGCGTTTCCGCACGCGCGGCTTCAAGATTGACACCGGCATCGGTCAGTACCTGCGCCGCGATCCCCTTCTCCTCGCGCAGCAGGCCCAGGAGCAGGTGCTCCGTGCCCACGTAGCTGTGATTCAGATCACGCGCCTCGGCCATGGCCAACTCGAGCACCTTCTTGGCACGCGACGTATACGGGAGATCAGGGCCGGTGGCTTGGGCCGCCTTCCCCTTCTTTACCGTGTCCTCGATTTTCTGCGTGACGTCGTCAAGATCGACGTTGAGGTTCTGCAGCACCGCTGCCGCAACCCCTTCGCCCTCGCGGATCAGCCCCAGCAGGATGTGCTCGGTGCCCACATACTCGTGGTGCAACCGCGCGGCCTCCTCGCGAGCCATCGCCAGGACCTTCCGCACCCGCTCGGTGAAGTTGTAGCCGTTCATCGTCCCCTCAGGGTCGTTGGAAAGCAAGTCATTCGACGCCGCCGCCTTCACTCGTCAACACCTGCCGCACGTATCGTGCGCGCGCCAGGTTCGCGTCACTCTCCGACAGGACCCGCCCCTCGAGATGCGCGAGGTGCGCCGACTGCGCGAAGATCAGCAGCTTGTTGAGTGTGTATACACTGAGGCCGGTAATCAGTTTCAAGCCGACCGCCAGACGCACACCGCTCAGGTAGTTCATGGCCTCGTCGAACGTCAGGCTGCGGGCGTACCGCAACGTGCCGTAGGCGCGCCACAACTTATCCTCGATAATATAGCCCGCATCCCGAACCAGAACACGCCGCGCTTCCTCCTCCCGCTCGATGACGTGTCGGACGACACGAACCAGGAGATCCTGCAGTTCATCCTCGGAGCGCCCCAGCGTCGTCTGATTCGACAATTGGAAGAAATTGCCGACGACTTCACTCCCCTCGCCGTACAGACCGCGGTAGGTCAGCCCCATCTGCTGCAGCCCCGCCAGCACCTTGCCAATCTCCTTGGTCAGAACCAACCCCGGCAGATGAATCAACACAGAGGCGCGCAGTCCGGTGCCCGCATTGGTCGGGCACGCCGTCAGAAACCCGAATTCGCGATGGAACGCGTAGGGGACCTGCTGCCCGAGTTCTTCGTCCAGCCGCCGGATACTGCTGAAGGCGTCGGCAACGGCAAACCCCGATCGGAGCGCCTGCAACCGCAGGTGGTCTTCCTCGTTCACGAGGAGCCCGACCGACTCGCCAAGGAAGACCGCGGCTCCGGCACGGACCGGATGCTGTGGGTCGAGCCCCGCCAATTCCTTGCTGACAAGGTGGCGCTCATGCAGCAGCTGACGGTCAACCCCCGCCAGCTCCTCGAGGCGGACCAACAGACTCCCGTGAAGTGACGGAACCCCCGACAGCGCATCCCGGACCTGGGCCAGCAACCGCAGCCGCTCCCCCTCCCGCGCCCGGCCGGTGAAGGCATAGCCACTGACGTTGCGGGCCAGCCGCATGCGCGTGGAAATCACGACGTCACTGTTCGGCCCGGAGGCGTCCAGCCATCGGACCCCGCCGTCAGGAAGAAGCGAAAGATCCAGGGTCGGTTTGGCGTTGCTCATACGGTTTCCGCCTCCAGCACCCGAATCCGATCCCGCAGGTCGGCCGCGAGCTCGAACTGTTCGGCTTCGATTGCCCGGCGGAGCCGATCCCGCAAATCATGCAGCGAGTCCGGTTTGTCAACGACGTGTGCCGAAGGCGGCTCGTACCGCTGGCCCACATGGCGGGAGGACCCGTGGAGACGCCGCAGCAGTTCGCGGAGACTGCGCTCCATCGCATCGTAGCAATGCGGACACCCAAGACGCCCCGAAGCGCGGAAGTCCCGAGCCGTGGCCCCGCAAAACGCGCACGCCGAAGCGTCCTCGGCCGCCGTCACCCCTTGCTGCTGCACGGCCTGCAGAATGTCCCCCAACGGATGCTGCGGGATGGCCAGCGTTGTTTCCACGCCCTTGGCCGCCGCGCACTTCTCGCAGAGGTGCAGCTGCGTCACCGCGTTGTCCACGATCCGCG
>JBDKIJ010000247.1:0-4768 GCA_039797155.1 Gemmatimonadota bacterium
CAGTGCAAAATCGTCGGTTCGACGAGCTGATTCTCGAGCGTGATTGTGGCCCGTTCGCCACGTCGCACATCAATCACATCACCGACCGGTCCATCAGACGGACTCCACGCCCGCGCCATGACGCCGGGGGCGATCGCCACACGACGTTCGCGTGCAACAAAATGCAGTCCATTCGGACGTACATTGGGAGGCAACACCAGCGGTGCTCGGGGCACGATGGTCCGCGGGTCAATACCATGCGTGCCGAGCATGGCACCTGCCCTATCTACTAGCGGCAACACTCCTGTCATTGCCAGCAGTTCAATGAACCGCCGACGCGACAGCTCCGTATTAGGGATCATGCTGGGCCCTTCGGCGCGCAGAGGTGCAGCATGGCGACGTCAGCCAACGACCCTTTGAACACGGCACCAAATCCCGGGGTCTTGATCACCTTGTGCATCCCTTCCTTCCGACCGGCCTCATCGAGATAGTACCAGCTCTCCTTGGTCGCGACGCTCCGCTTGACGCAGTCGTACATCGCGATCGTCCGGGAGCTGCGCAGTTCCCCCTGCGCCCCCTTCAGCGGGGGGACGAGCTTCACGCGAACGGTCGCCGTCACGATATCGCCGGCGCGCTTCACTGATCGCGTCTCCAACATGACGGGGGTGCCGACCGAGGTCTTGCCGATCTCCCGCAGCGCCTGAGCCTGGATCGTGGCGGGGAGCAGACAGAGGGCAATCGCGTATGACGTGATTCGATGCATGGGGACAGGAGGTGTGGGGAACGAATGAGCAGTTAGCGTCGACTCACCAGTGAATCCGGCACGAATTCATAGGTCCACTGCAGGACCTGTGCGACGGTCCGTCCACGTCGGGTGGCGGGGGTAAACTCCTGCGCCGCCACGGCGCGCCGCACGGGCTCCACGAAGTCGCGGTGCGAGGTCGTGACGGCGCTGAAGGTCTCCATCATCGCCCGCCCGTTATCCCCGACTACGAATTCCGCCAGCACACGACCTGACGTACGGGCATCGTGCAACGAATCGGGATAGACCGGCCGTACAAGCGCTGACGAATCCAGTCGCGCCGCGCGATCGACCCCATCAGCCAGAAAGACGGTGCGTTCCTCGAGCAGCCGAGCAATGCGTTCCGATGCGGTTGGCTCTCCCTTCTTGGCGCGCCGCGCCCGCGGTTCACCACGGCGCGACCACAGGACAATCACGCCGCAGGAGCTATTCATGCGCTGATTGCCATGGAATTCCACCGGGACAGTCGCCGGGCCGCTGTAGATCTCGATGCCATCAAAGGTCCGCGGATCAAACGCATCGAGATCCACTTCGCCAGCGAACATCGGATTGCCATCCAACCAGACGAGGGGCGCACATCGGCTGCCACGCATCCGCACATGGTTGATGAATCCGCGGGTCTCGATTCGGAGGCCGGGAATCATGCGTAGCACGTCCGTCATCTGGACGTGATTGCGCTTTTCAATCTCAGCGAGCGTGATGAAGCGGCCACCGCCTCCAGTCTGCATGCGCCGGTAGAAACCGGCCATCGGTCCCGTGAGGTCGCGTCGACCAATGGTACGGACCGTTTCGAGCGTCGCCGGCAACCGCTCCAGCTGCAACGTCAGCGCCGTGGTTTCGCCGCGCACGCGGATCGAGTCCGGGCGATAGCCGATGCGCCGGGCCACCAGCAATCCATTGTCGAAGGCCGGCGAGGTGAACTGGAAGCGCCCCGCCTCATCCGTTTCCGCGACCTGCGGGGCACCGCCCGGGGCCGTCAGCTGCAGGCGCACACCCGACAGTGGCAGGCCATCAGCACTGATCACGGTGCCGCGGACGATCGGCTGCACCGAGAAGCCCATCGGAAGCCCGATCAGCAGGGCAGAGAACAAGAGCGCCTTCACCCCGGGAATCATGTACCCTCCATTCTCTGCCCAGCAAGCGCTGCCCTGTCGTGCCCGTGCACCACGCCGTATCGTTGCCCAGATCCCTCTCACGCTTACCCCACGCTGCCATGTTCCGTTTCGCTGCGTTCGTCCCCTTGCTGGCGGTCCCATTGCTGCCGGCTCAACAGCCGCTGGCGGCCCAGTCCGCTACGCGCCTGCTGCGCACCCCGTCGGTGAGCGCGCGCCACATCGCCTTCGCCTATGCGAACAACGTGTGGGTGGTGGAGCGCGCAGGGGGCACCGCCCGTCGGCTGACCAGCTTCCAGGGGCAATCGCAAAATCCCCGCCTGTCGCCGGATGGAAAGCTGGTGGCGTTCAGCGCCGAGTACGCCGGCAATACGGATGTGTATGTCGTGCCCGTCGAGGGGGGTCAGCCTCGCCGTCTCACGTGGCATCCCGGGGCCGATGTGGTGCAGGGATGGACCCCCAACGGCGCGCAGGTGATGTTCGCCTCGCCCCGAGCGACGTGGGCCCCATCGGGGGCGCCGCGGTTCTACACGGTGCCGGTTGAAGGCGGCGTGGAGACCGCCATGCCGATGCCGCGCGCCTATCAGGGGAAGCTCTCGCCGGACGGGCGTCGCGTCGCCTATCGGATGCCGTCGTCCTGGGATGAGGAGCGTCGCAACTATCGCGGCGGACAGAACAAGCCGATCTGGATTCTTGATCTGCAGACGTTCGCGCTCGACACCACTCCATTCACCGGCAGCAAGGAAATGGATCCGGTGTGGGTGGGCGAGTCGGTGTACTTCCTCTCGGATCGGGATGGCGTGTCGAACGTGTGGGCCTTTGACACGAAGAGTCGGCGCCTGACGCAGGTCACCAAGTTCACCGATTTCGACGTGAAGGCTCTTGATGCCGCCGGCCGTACGGTGGTCTTCGAGCAGGGCGGGTACGTCCATGAGTTGGACGCCGCAACCGGCACCTCGCGCATCGTGCCGATCACGGCCGCGGGAGATTTCCCGTGGATGATGCCGCAGTGGAAGGATGTGTCGAGCCGCATTACCAACCTGTCGCTCTCTCCGACGGGGAAGCGTGTGGTCGTGGAAGCGCGCGGCGATGTCTTCACGATCCCCACCGAGCAGGGGGACGCACGCAACCTGTCAGCCTCGAGTGGATCGGCGGAGATTGCCCCGATCTGGTCACCGGATGGCCGCTCCGTCGCGTATTTCAGCGATGCCAGCGGGGAGTATCAGCTCGTCATCGCGCCGCAGGATGGCATGGGCACGAAGCGGACGATTGCGCTGCCGGAGCCGAGCCGCCCGTACTCTCCAAGTTGGTCACCGAACGGCAAGGCCATTGCCTATCAGGACACGCATTTCCGCATCTGGATGATCGATGTGGCCAGCGGGCGCTCCAAGCTCGTCGACACGGACCCGTACTTCATGGCGGACCGTTCGATCGTGCCGGTGTGGAGTCCGGACTCCCGATGGATCGCCTATCCAAAGCGGCTCAAGTCGCTGTTCCGTGCGATCTTCGTGTATGACGTCGAGACTGGCGCCGCGAGGCAGCTGACCGATGGCATGGCCGATGCCACCAGTCCGGCGTGGGATGCCAGCGGCAAGTATCTCTGGTTCTTTGCGTCGACCAACTTCGCGCTGAACTCGTCGCTGCTCGACATGACGAAGTACGATCGCCCGGAAACACGGGCGCTCTACCTCGCCATCCTTGCCGATGGCGAGGCGTCGCCGCTGCTGCCGGAAAGTGACGAAGAGGCCGGACGCGCGAGCGCCGATACCTCGACTGCGCCCCGTGCGCGCCCCGATTCAGCGGCGGTGCGTCCGGCGGCGCCGCGCTCGGCCGTGCCCACGGTGCGGATCGACTTCCCGAACATGCAGCGCCGCATTCTCGTGGTGAGCGGCGTGACCGAGCGTGACTACGCCGCATTGCGCGCGGGCCCGTCGGGGACCGTGTTCTTCCTCGAGCCGAATCCGGCGACGGGAACCAGCGCTTCGGGGATGCCGGGGAACACGCTCCATCGCTTCCAGCTCTCGGCCCGCCGCGCCGCCGTGTTCGCCCAAGGGGTGGCACAGTATGCCGTCAGTGCCGATGGCAAAAAGCTCCTGTATCGCACGGCGGGGATGGGGGGCGCTCTGCATGTGGTCGACGCGGACAAGGCCCCACCCGCAGTCGGTACGGGGCGTCTCACGGCCTCGTTGCGGGCCTACATCGACCCTCGCGCCGAGTTCACGCAGATCTTCGAGGAAGGCTGGCGGAATCAGCGCAACAACCTGTACGTGACGAATCTGCATGGCACCGACTGGGCCGCCATGAAGCGCATGTACGAGCCGTTGCTCGCGCACGTCAACCATCGGGCCGACCTCAACTATCTGCTCGACAACATGGGGGCCGAGCTGGCCATCGGGCATTCGTACGTACGGGGCGGGGACATGCCGGAGGTCCCCGATGCCAACGGCGGTTTGCTCGGCGCGGACTTCCGCATCGAGAATGGGCGCTATCGTCTTTCGCGGATCTACGACGCCGAAAGCTGGAACCCCGAGTTGCGGGCGCCCCTTGCCGCGCCTGGTGTGAATGTCCGCCCGGGTGACTACATCCTGGCGATCAATGGCGAGGAGCTGAAGGCGCCGGACAACATCTACCGGCTGCTGGATGGGACGGCGAATCGGCAGGTCGTGCTCACCGTGAACTCGCGTCCCGATGCGGCCGGAGCGCGTCAGGTGACCGTCGTGCCGGTTGGCAATGAGCAGGGGTTGCGTACGCGCGCCTGGGTTGAAGCCAATCGGCGCTACGTCGACTCGGTGTCGAACGGGAAGCTTGCCTACGTGTATCTCCCCAACACCGGTCAGCCGGGCTACACCAGTTTTAACCGCTACTACTTCGCGCA
>JBDKIJ010000248.1:0-18160 GCA_039797155.1 Gemmatimonadota bacterium
GGATGGGTATCGTGTACCGGGCGCGCGATAAGCGCCTGAAGCGGCATGTCGCCATCAAGCTGCTGCCGCCGGAGTTGTCGTTCCGTCGCGAGGTGCGTTCGCGGTTCCTGCGTGAAGCGGAGACGGCGGCCCAGCTGAACCATCCGCACATCGTCCCGATCTATTCGGTGGATGAAGTCGGGAACCTCGTGTTCTTCGTGATGGCGTGCATCGACGGTGACAACCTTGCGCACAAGCTGCAGAAGCGCGGGCCCTTGCCGCTCGATGACGTGCGCCGGTGGCTGCACGAAGTGGGCGACGCGCTCGCCTACGCCCATGCGCGGGGTGTAGTGCACCGCGACATCAAGCCCGACAATATCCTGCTTGATGCGATCGATGGGCGCGCGCTGGTCACCGACTTCGGCATCGCGCGCGCCGCATCCGAGGGCGGGGATCTGTCGCGGCTGACGGCGACCGGCATGGCGATCGGGACGCCGGCATATATGTCGCCGGAACAGGCGTCGGGCGATCGCGATCTCGATGCACGAAGCGATCTCTATTCGCTGGGGATCGTGGCGTACCAGATGTTGTGCGGCGAGCCGCCGTTCACCGGAACCAACACGCCCGCGCTGCTCGTCAAGCATCTGGCGGAGGTTCCGGTGCCGATTGCACAGCGCCGTGCGGATATCCCGGCCGATCTCGCAGCCATCGTGATGCGGTGCCTCGAGAAGAATCCGGATCATCGCTTCCAGTCGGCGACCGAGTTGTTGCAGGCGCTCCGCACCGGCGAGCTGCCACCACTGCTCGGTACGACGGCGCCCCGCGCGGCTGCCGGTGGCATACCGCTCGACGGGTCACCGATCGGGGGCATGCCCCTTGGCGGCGCCCAGGCGACCGGGAATGGTGGCACGTATCAACCGCCGGCCTATTCGCCGCGCACTCAGGCCGTTTCGTCCATCGCCGGGGCGAGCGGATCGCCACCGGATGCGTCGCCGGCGTCCTACAGTTTGAGCGACGGCCTGAATTACGAGGCAACGCCGACCGATGTGACGCGCTGGGAAATGCCGCAGGTTGCGAAATTCCGGCGTCGGCTGGCGTTCTATCTGATCTTCAACATCCCGCTGGTCGTGCTCAGTATTTTCCGCCGGAACGATCTGGGCGGGATCACCACGATCTGGACGCTGGTGTTGGCGTGGCAGTATGCCAAGCTGTGGACCGAAGGGTATGACTGGCGGGATGTCTTGCGGCAGCCGCGCGAGCGCCTGTTCGGTGATGTCCTCTCCGATCTGTGGGAGAGTGTTGAGGTCACCTTCGATCGCAAGAAGCGGGAACGGCTCCGTGCGCAGGGGCAGTTGCGAACCGGACTGCGTGGCGCGTTGCGTCCGGCGGCGACCCAGCCTGGGCAGGGATCGGGTTCAGGCGGCCTGCCCGTACGCACGGGTGCTGCCAGCGCGACTTCGCGCCCGATGGCCGCCCCCGTTCCCGATCATGAACTCGGCGCCTATCGATCGCTCGTGCATGGGGCACGCGAGGATCGCGAAGAAATCGCCCGCCTCTTGGCCACGATGCCGGAAAGTGAGCGGGCCCAGTTCCCGGCGATGAGCGCCACCGCGGGTGAGTTGGTTTCGACGATCGAGCAGGTGGCCAAGGAACTCGCGCGCGTCGAGATGGACCGCGGGCCCGAGGCCCTCGCGCGGGCAGACGCCGAGATCGCGGCGCTCGAAGCGGAAGCGAATCCGCTGGATGCCGAGCGCAGTGAAGCGCGGGTGCGACGGCTGGCGATACTGCGTCGGGAGCGTCGCGCCCTGCAGGACGCGGTGGCCCAGGCCACGGTACGTCGTGGGCAGCTGGAAAGCTGTCGGCTCGCCCTCGAGAATGTGCGACTCGATCTCGTGCGGCTCCGCACCGGCGGGAGCAATGTGGCTGGGGTGACGGAAGTGGCCGAGCGGGCGCTGTCGCTGGCGCGAGATGTGGAGCGGGCGGTGCAGGCGCAGGCGGAAGTGCAGGCGCTGATGGCGCCGCGCGCCTCGTCCTGATCGCGGTCGGGTGGCCGTGACGTCACCGGACGCGATCCTCGCCCTGCGCGATCGCGTGGTCGCCGCGCTCGGTGCGCAGTACGAGCTGGGGGCTGAGCTCGGGCGTGGCGGCATGTCGATCGTGTACGAGGCGCTCGATGTGCGCCTGCAGCGTCCGGTCGCCATCAAGGTCCTCCCGCCCGATCTGGCGTATCGCCGCGATGTCCGGGAGCGCTTCGTGCGCGAGGCCCAGATGGGCGCGCGGCTCAATCACCCGCACATCGTGCCGATCTACGCGGTGCATGAGCAGCCGGATCTGGTGTGCTTTGCCATGGCGCTGGTGCGCGGGGAGAGTCTCGGCGCCGTGTTGGTCCGGACACCGCGTCCGGAGTTGACGTTCGTGGCGCGCGTGCTGGAGCAGATGGCGGATGGTCTGGCGTATGCCCATGCCGCTGGTGTCGTCCATCGCGACATCAAGCCCGACAACGTGTTGCTCGATCGCGAGACGGGGCGCGTGCAGCTCATGGATTTCGGCATCGCGCGGGCCGCGGAGACCACCACCCGCCTGACGGCGACCGGCGTAGCGGTCGGGACACCGGCATTCATGAGTCCGGAGCAGGCGGAGGGGACGCGTGAGATTGATGGGCGCAGTGATGTGTATGGCGTGGGCGTCGTCGGCTACCTGATGGTGGCCGGGCGGTTGCCGTTCATGGCCGACAGTACGCCCGCCCTGCTGCTGCAGCATCTGCGTGACCCGCTGCCACCGCTGCATATCGTGGCGCCGGAGATCCCCCACGCGCTCGCGTCGATTGTCGAACGCTGCCTTGCCAAGCGTCCGGAAGATCGATGGCCCAGTGCGCTCGCGCTGCGCGATGCCCTGCGGCTATGGCAACGCGAGGCGACTCATGCGTCGGCGTCTCGCGCTGGCGTGGCGAGCGCGGCGCCCGTTGGCGTCGACCCGACGGCGATGGCGCCGCGCTTTGGTGGGCGGAGTGAAGACTGGTCACCACGGCCGGTCGGCGCTCGTCATGCCGAGGGTGCGGTGGCGTCCCCCGCGGAGCAGCGGGTGGTGGCGTATCCCGCGGCGGCGTCTCTCCCGGCCCCGGTTTCCGTGCGGGGACCCGATGTGCCGGTGCAACCGCTGATGCAGGGGCTCCGGCGTCACGCCCGCGTGCTGCTGATCGCCGTGTACGCCGCGCTGATCTGTCTGGTGATTGGAGCGTTCGCCGAGCTGGGGTTCATGGTCATTCCGATGGTGATCGCCCTGCTGGTGGGGATGGCCTATCTGCAGCTCGTGACGGTGGACCTGGTGCGGCTGCGTCGGGCGGGGGTGCCCGTCACGGCTTCGCTCCGCGCGCTCGTTGCTGGCAAGGGGGGAACGCTTCCGCCGGGTACGGCATCGGCGAGCGACCGCTACGCCCTCCTGATCACGCCGTCTGTGCGGGCGTCACGAGTCGGTCCGACGGTGCAGCAGGCCCTGACGGATCGGCTCGCCATCGATGAGGTGCTCGGGCGCCTGTCACCCGCTGATCGGGCGCTGGTTCCGGATGTCGCGACGACGGCCGAGGCGCTCCTCGAGCGCATTGCCGGACTCGCCACGGCGTTGGAGCGGCTCGAGCGCGATGTCGATGGTGACGATGCGTCGACCGTGCAGGCACGGATCGCAGCCGTGGAAGCGGAAGCCTCAAGTACGCCGGAGCGGGAACGGCGGCTGACGCTGCTTCGTCGCCAACAGGAGGCGATGCAGGATCTCGCATCCCGTCGCGAGACGATGGAACGTCAATTGGAACATGCGGCGCTTACCTTGCGCTCGCTGCGTCTCGACGTCGCGCGCCTTGGTGCCATGGGCATCGAGGCGATGCGTCGCGATCTGGCCGGGACCACGCAGGAGGCGCAAGCGGTCTCGCGCGACATCGGAATGGTCATCGACAGTGTGCGGGAAGCGGCCGGATCGGCGCCACACTGAGCCACGTCATGCGCGCCCTTCGGACCTCTCCTCACTAACCAACGAGTTCACTTCGCCATGACTGACCGATTGGCTTCGATGCGTGCGATGGTGGCCAAGCAGCCGGACAACGCCCTGCTTCGGTTCGGCCTCGCCAACGAACTACTCAAGACCAACCAGCTCGAGGAGGCCGTCGTCGAGTTGTCGGCATATCTCGAGCGCCACAATGACGAGGGCAACGGCTGGCTGCGCTATGCGGACGCGCTGCACACGTTGGGTCGTGATGAGGAGGCTCGTGCGGCCTGCGTCCGGGGGATCGCGGCGGCACAGCGCTTCGGGCACAGCTTTCTCGTGGGCGAGTTCGAGGCCCGCGAGTACTGAAACGACCACGGACCGCGTTCCGGGTAGATCGGGACGCGGTCCGTGCGGTGCTGAGGAGCGGGCGGGTTAGAGGCCGCCGCGGCGCTGTGGCATGTTCGCGAGATTCTCGTCGAACTTCTTCTTCTGCTCGTCGGTGAGCGCGGCCTTGATCGCGTCGTTGCGCTCGGTGTTCATCTTCTGCATCGACTCGCGCATCCCGGCCATGTCGCCGCCGCCATTGCGCATCGACATCATCATCTCACGCTGCTTGGTCATCCCGGCGGTCATGATGCTGTCCACCTTCTTCGTCTGCTCATCGGTCAGGGTGATTCCGGCGAAGAGCCGTTCCTTCTGGCGGGCGAGCATCTGCTCGGGGGACTGCTGCCCACCCCCCATGCCGCCGCCCATGCCACCCTGAGCCGAGGCCACCGCAGGGGCGGCCATCGCCATCGCCGCTGCCGCGACGACCATACGCATCATCTGCTTCATCGTTGCTGCTCTCCAAAGTGCTGCGGGGACAGATCCCGCGGGCCGTGTCGGCCACGTCCCGGCGGATGGACGAAAGCGATACCGCGCCCTCGCTTCGGTCTCACGATGATATAGACGCAGCGCGCCGGAAAAGCGTTAATCTTGTCCCAGTATGACACGGGCGCATCAGTGTTTTTATGGTGGCGCGCTACTGCGGTCTGGCGGATCGGCGTGCGAGGCGTACAATAGCGGATTGTGACCGCCCTCACGCCGTCCCCTGAGTCGCCTCACCTGCCGACGCTGGAGTTGCCGGGTGAGCTGACCGTGCTGCCGGTCGTCCCACCTCTGGCACCGCCTCCCCCGCCGCCTGTCCCAGTGGCCGCCGGATGGCTCTTGCAGCACGGGGGCGCGGCGGTGCAGTACCGGACCGTCCGGGAGTTGCTGCAGATCGACCCGCTCCCGGCTGGGTGGGAACGGCTCCCATATGCCAGTCCTCAGGGATGGACGCTGATGGGGATGGCCGATGGCGATGGGTTGTGGCCCGGCGGCGTCCTTACCACGCCCTCGCATGGTCAGGTGGAGGGGATCGGCACCATCCCCGCCTACCGACGCTTGCTGGAGCTTGGCTGGGGGGCGGACGCCCCGCCGCTCGTCAACACGCGCCGGTTCCTGTTTCGCGCGCTCGCACAGGATGACGACCCGACCCTCCTCGCCGAACTGCGTCCGGCAGGCGATGACGAGGAGCTGGTGGTGGCGGGGCGCCTGCGGTTGCGTGAAGCCGCGGCGGCGGCGTTGGCTCATGGTGGCCATGCTCAGGATCCCCGACTCCGCGGGGCGGCGCGCCGTCTGATCGATCGGGTCCATGCGTTCCTGCGTAGTCCGCTGGCCGAGCGGCCGTGGGTCCGTCGCGGCAATCAGCACGTGCTGGATGCGGAGGCCGCGCCACCATCGTACGACCTGTTGGTGATGTTGGCGTGGATGCCGCAGTTCCGCAGCGAGCATCGGGAGTTCATGGACCGTCTGTTCGCCTGGATCACGCAGCCATGGCCTCGGCAAATGGTGGTGCAGGAGATCGGCCGTCACACGCAGCCGCAGCCGCAGCTGGTTCTTGGCGATCCACTGTCCACGCGCCCGGAGCTGGACGCCGACATGCCCAGTGCGCTGGCATGGCTCGAGACGATGGCGCGGCTCGGTTTTCTCACGAAGCACGAGGGGTGGGCACGGCTCCTCGATCGGGCGCTCGATGATCGGTCGCGGAAAGGGGTATGGACCCCCCCGCGCTCCGTCGTCCTCCCCGATACGGTACCGGCCTGGGCGTGGCCCACGCTCCCGCTCACCGATCCCGCCCCTGGACGTGACCCGTCGCTGGCCCTGTCGGCGGATGTGACCTTCCGTCTCGCGCTGATTGCGCGGCTGGCAGGAAGGGCGGTACTGCTACTGCGGTTTGGGTAAAGCCACAGCGGTTGGGGTACTGCCACAGCAGTCCAAGTCTGTGCGACCCCGACCGCCGTTGCCGTACCCCGACCGCGGTTGAAGTACCTCGACCGCTGTTGAAGTACCCCTCTGCGACTGCATTAGCTTTATCGGTTATACATGACCGACATCGATCCTGAACTGTTGATCGGCGAAACGACCTTTGCCGATCTGGGGCTCGCGCCCCCGCTGCTCGACGCACTCCGCGACGCCGGCTACGCCCATCCGACCCCGATTCAGCGCGAGGCGATCCCGCTGGCCCTTCGTGGTCGTGACCTGATCGGCCTCGCCCAGACGGGAACCGGCAAGACCGCGAGCTTCACGCTCCCCGTCGTGCACCGGCTGATTGGTGGTCCGCGCCGTACCCGCGTCCTCGTGCTGACACCGACGCGCGAATTGTGCCTGCAGGTCGAGGAAAGCGTCCGCAAGTACTCGAAGTACGCGCCGGTGGATGTGATCCCCATTTACGGGGGCGTTGGCTACGAGCCGCAGGAGAAGGCGTTGCGTCGAGGTGTCGATGTGGTCGTGGCCACCCCGGGGCGACTTCTCGATCATCTGGACAAGCGCACCGGCGATTTCACCTACCTCGAAACGCTGGTCCTCGACGAAGCCGACCGCATGCTCGACATGGGCTTCGCGCCGCAGCTCAATCGCATCGTCGAACAGATTCCGCGCTATCGGCAGACGCTGCTCTTCAGCGCCACGATGCCTCCCGAAGTCGAGGCACTCGGTCGCAAGTACCTGCGCAAGCCGGTTGTCGTGCAGGTCGGACGCCGTTCGTCTGCCGCCACGACGGTCACGCACGCGGTCTATCCCGTACCGCGGCATCGAAAGAATGACCTGCTGGTGCACCTGCTCACGCAAGGCGATCACGACAGCGTGCTGGTGTTCACGCGGACGAAGAGCGGGGCAGACCGCGTCGTTCGTGATCTTGGCCAGGCCGGGATCCATGCGGGCGCCATGCATGCCGACAAGTCGCAGAAGGAGCGCGTGCAGGCACTCGATGACTTCAAGTCGGGGAAGCTTCGCGTTCTGGTGGCAACCGATATCGCGCAGCGCGGCCTCGATATCTCCGGCATCACGCACGTCATCAATTTCGACGTGCCACAGCAGCCCGAGGATTACGTGCATCGCATCGGCCGTACCGGTCGTGCGGCCAGTACAGGCGATGCCTACACGTTCATGTCGACGGAAGAAATCGGCATGGTGCGCACGATCGAGCGCACGATCGGTCAGGAGATTCCCCGAGTCAGCGTGCCAGGATTTGACTTCGGCACGTGAACGGCGGGCGGAGTACGGCAACAGCAGTCGGGGTACTTCAACAGCAGTAGCTCTACCGCGCTTCGACTCTCCCCAACCGGGATACCGTCACCGTTTCCGCCCGTGATCCGCGGATGAGCTCGAGCCGCAGGTTGGCGGCGCCAAAGCCGAGTCCGGACGCGGCGTAGGTCATGGAATCCCGGGTCGCGACGAGGCGAATGCCGCGCTCGGCGAAATGCAGGGTGGCTAACGTATCGGAGCCGCGCGCGGCCACCACTTGCGCGCCCTGACGATCGATGTGAATGGCCGTGGCGCGATGATCGCCAAGGGCCGCGTCGCGGGCGAAGCCGAAGAGGGCCACGACTTCCTGCTGCGCCCCGCGCACCGCGACGGCGTCGAGGAGGGCGGCGCTGCGCGTCACGGCCAATCCCGCCAGGATCCCGATCAGCGTGATCACGAGGAGGAGCTCCACGAGGGTCACGCCGCGCGGTCGTGGTCGTGGTCGCGCTCGCAATTGTCGTCGTAGCGGTGGTGGTGTCAGTAGCGAACACGTCATGGGGCCAACCTATGCGTCACGCCCCATACGGCGCTTCATCATTCGAACGCGCTCGGTACATTTCACCACATCTCCCACTCCCCAGGGTTTTTTCGATCATGCGGATCGCCATTTCCACCGGCGGCGGCGACGCGCCGGGCCTCAATGCCGTCATCAGGGCGGCGGTCCTCTCGGCCCGCACCCGCGGATGGGACGTCCTCGGCATCAAACGCGGCTTTGCCGGACTCCTCGGCGAAGATGAAATCGTCCCCCTCACCGAGGATACCGTTCGCGGTATCGCCAGCCAGGGTGGGACGATCATCAAGACCACCAATCGCGGCAGCCCGTTCGCCTATCCGGTGCAGCAGCCCGATGGGAGCTGGCAGTCGGTCGACCGGTCGGATGAACTGATCGAGAATGCGCGCAACCTGGGGATCGAGGCGATCATCTCGATCGGCGGCGATGGCTCGCTCAAGATTGCCCAGCAACTGACGCGCAAGGGCGTGCGCATGGTGTCGGTGCCCAAGACCATCGACAACGACGTGGCGTGCACGATCACCACGTTCGGGTTCGACACGGCAGTGAACACCGCGATGGAAGCGATCGATAAGCTGCACACCACGGCCGAGTCGCACGATCGCGTCATGGTGCTGGAGGTGATGGGGCGGGAGGCCGGCTTCATTGCGCTGCACGCCGGCGTCGCCGGCACCGCCGACGTGATTCTCATTCCCGAGATCGAATGGGAGATCGAGAAGGTGTGCGAGAAGATCATGGAGCGCGATGCCAATGGACGACGGTTCAGCATCGTCGTGGTGGCGGAAGGCTCGAAGGCCAAGGGGGGACACGAGTCGATCATCGGCGCGTCGCTTCCGGGGCAGGAGCGGCGGCTCGGGGGGATTGCCGAGCGGCTTGGATATGAAATCCAGCAGCGGACAGGGAAGGAGACCCGCTCGATGGTCTTGGGGCACCTGCAGCGCGGTGGATCGCCGACGGGGTACGATCGCCTGCTCGCCACGCGTTTTGGTGCGGCGGCCGTCCAAGCCGTCGCTGACAAGAAATGGGGGCATATGGTGGCACTGCAGTCCCCGCATCTGGTGACGGTCCCCATCGATGAAGTGCTGGCGGAGACCAAGCGGGTCGATCCTCAGCACGACATCGTGCGCACGGCGCGCATGACCGGGATCAGTTTCGGCGATTGACCCCCAGTCGATCGTCGCAGCATCGGGACCTTCCCCCTGTTCCGCGGGTACCGATCTGCCGATACTTGATGCATGCGGCCGAACCCCGGCCAGCGGCTCCATGGTTGGAGGCTTGTTTGATGTCCCGTTTCGCTGTCATGGCATCCCTGTCGGTCACGGTGCTGAGCCTGTCGCTCGCGCCGGGGTCGCTCGTCGCGCAGTCGCGCTCCGACAAGGGCGAGAAGGTAGAGATCCCCAAGGAGTACATGCCCCCCGCTGGCATGTGCCGGGTGTGGATCGATGGGGTACCGGCGGCGCAGCAACCTGCCCCCACCGATTGTGCCACCGCCGTGCGAACCAGGCCGGCGAACAGCCGGGTCATTTATGGACCGGACAAGGCCAAGACCAAGAAGGTGGATGACCTCCCCGTGAACCAGCTGCGGCCGGGAGGCGCGGACCGGAAGGGGCCGCCGCTGGTGCCCCCCGATCCCTCCGTCGCCGATGCTCGGCGACGCGAGGCATGGGAGCAAAAAAAGGTGACCGATGAGCAGCTCTTCGGAGATCGGCCGGCGACCGGTGCGCCGGCTTCGTCGTATCCGGGTGCGGCGGTGTCACCTCCAGGTGCGGCGGCGTCACCCGCTGGGGCCCCAGTCGGGGCGCCGGGCTACGTCACGCCGCAAGGGGTGATCGTCCCCGGTGGCGTGAATGACCCACGCTATTTCACGCCCAACGCACCGCCACCGGGCACGGGCTCGTCGGTGTGCCTGGATCGCGATGGCGACGGATGGTGCGATGATCTGCGCTTCGGCCCCCCAACGTGTCTTGATCGCGACCAGGATGGCCGCTGCGACGACTTGCCGGGGTTCGCCTCGCAGGCGTATCCGCAGGTGCTCCCCGCGATGCGCAGTGCACTCGACGTGATTCAGGGGCGGATGAGTCCCGAGCTGATGCAGTGGCTCGGCACGAACGAGTTCGTCGTGCGCGTCCCCGAACAGGGGCGGGGCGGAGTGCCGTGGCGCGCGATCTTCCTCGATCCCGCCGGTGCCTTGCTGCAGGTGTGGACCGATGCCAATCGCGACGGGCGGGCTGATCGGATCGAGATCTTTCGGAACGGGGAGCGCGTCAAGCTGATCCAGCGGTAAGGGTCGAGCGACCCGGCGACGCTAGATTTCCCGGGTGCGCCAACCCACCGATCGGTATCTCCCGCCGGACCGCGACGCCTTTGTCGCGGCCAAGCCGCCCACTGGGCGTGTCATCGTCATCGCGCCCACACGCGCGGCCTGCGAGACGATCGAACTCGCGGTTGGCTTGCATCTCGAGACCTTCCTCGAACGCACCCAAGGGCCGCGGCTGCGGGAGCTGGCCGCCAGCGGCAAGGGATTCGGAATCGTCGCTGGCACCGGCACTGGCAAGACGCTCGCGATCCGACCGATTGCCGAGACCATTCTGCGGACCACGGCACTGCGCGTGGGGGTGGTGAATCGCGAGCGCGAAGCGACGCCGGATACGCCGTCGTGGAACGTGGTGATCATCACCACCGGGATCGCACGCCGCTGGTTTCAGGATGGCGATATCCTGCCGCAGGATACGCTGATCGTCGACGAGATCCATCAGACGAGTGCCGAACTCGAACTGTGTCTCGCCTTGGGTAAGCGCGTGGGATGCCGTTTCATCTGGCTTTCTGCCACCGTCGACCCGACGTTCTATGCCCGCTACCTCAACAGCGCCGACGTGCTGCAGGTGTCCGCGTTCGATGAAGCGAAGGCGGCGAAGGTGGAGGTCGAACGCAAGGAACCGCTGCAGTTTCTCGATGATCGATTCCTGCAGCGCCTGACGCGTTCGCAGCGCGGCGTCGCGATCTTCTTGCCCACGCGAGCGGCTGTGGAAGAAGCCGCCGAATGGGTGCGGCACCGCTTCCCCCGCATCACGGCGGCGCATTATCACGGTGGCGAGCCGATTCGCGTCATTCGTCCGTTCCTCGAGGGTGTGGTCCCGAAGCCGTTCTTCCTCGCGATGACAGCGGCCGGGCAAAGCGCGCTCAATGTGCCGGGGCTCGATACCGTCATCATCGATGACACGCGGTTCACCAATCGCATCGATCGCGGACGCAATGTGCTGACCCGTGTGAACCTCGGCGCCAACGAAATTTTGCAGATGGCCGGCCGCGTGCATGGCCGTGTGGCAGGCGGGCAGGTCCACATCCTGAGCGATCGCGACATCCGCTTCGACGCGCTGCGTCCGACGGAGCCGGAATTCCAGCTGGCCGGTGACTCGGAGCGCGTGGCGCTCACCTGTGCGGACCTCGGGGTGCGCGCGGACGATCTCGAGTTGCCGGTCCCTCTCGATCGCGCCGCGTATCGCCGCGCGCTCACCCGATTGGAATCGCGCGGGCTCGTGGAGCAGGGGCGTCTCACCGCGTACGGTCGCGCCGTGGAAGCGCTGCCGGTGGAGCGCGCGTGGGGTGAGCTCATCGTGAATGGCGATGATGAGCTGTTGCCGGTGCTCGCGGTGTCGAGCGGTATCGAGTCGCTGCACCGCATGACGCGGGAAGGGCGCGACCTCGAAGGGCTGGTCGTGCGTGGCAGCGATCATCTCACGGCATACAACGTCTACGCCGAAGCCTTTCGGGTGGCCGGGTATATCGGCGAGGTGTACGGGCTCTCCCGGCACCTGTTCGAGGCCGAACGGATTGCGCATTGGGCGGAGCAGCGTGGCGTGCTGGTGAAGGCGCTCGAGGATGCGGCGTTGGCGATGGCGAGCGTGTATCGGAGTGTCGGCCTGCCGTTACCGATGACGTTGCCGCTGATGACGCCGGCGACGTTCCGCAAGTTTGCCGAGCTGGTCGCGCAGTACATGCCGTTCGACCTCGTCATCGAGGAGGAAACGGCTGATGGCCACGAAGCGCGCGTCTCGAAGACGAGTGTGTGCGGATCGTGGGGCGCCGTTGCCGGCACGTTGCGCTATTTCGCCGACCGATTCGGCATTCCGCGCGCGAGCATCGAGGGGACTCAGCTCACCATGGATCTCGTGCACCGCTATGCGGTCCGCCATCCACCCGAGTTGCGCCTTGATCCCGAGCGCAAGCACAGTCCGGTGGTACTCGAGCGGCGGGTCACGTACTCCGGGTTCGAATTGTCGAGTGAACGCGAGCCGCTCCCCGTGTTCACGGATGACCAGGCACCGATCGCGCGGCATCTCCTCGCGGAGGGCGCGGCGCGTGGCGAGTTGCGTCACGCGGCGGTGCGGCGCAATCAGCCGATCGTCGATGAGATCCGCGAGGTGTGGCGTCGTCTGGGTGGTATCACCCCGCGGTTATCGCAGGCCGAGTTGACGGCGTGGTACGAGCAGCGCATGGGCAACTCCGCCAGTTGGGAGGAGATCCGATCGCTGCCGCTCCTGCTGGACCGCCGAGACTTCGTGAGCGATGGGCAGCTCGCGCAGTCGCGGGCGTTGCCGGGGGCGGTAGAGATTCGCGATCGCACGGCCTCGATCGACTATGACGTGGAGGAGCACGAGCACGGGCTTGTCGCGGTGGCGCGCGTGCGGCTCCCCGAGAAGCTCGCGCGCACGCTCACTGTGGAGGAGCTGCCGGTCCTCGATCGCCCGCTGCGTTTTCAGGTGGTGCGTGGCGCGCGCGGGAGTGTGCGGGCGGCCGATCTGTATGAGCTGCAGGAGAAGCTTGATCAGCCCTACACGGACGACGAACGCGAGGCGATGGCGCGTCCTCCGCGGGAGTCGCGCGGAGGGCGCGGATCGGATCGACGCGGTGGGGATCGTCGGCATGGCGACCGGCGGCAGGGGTCCGGTGCGCGGAGCGACGGCCGTGGTGGTCGGGACGGTGGGCGTGGTGGGGCGCGTTCCGGAGGGGGGCGTCCCGGAGGGGGGCGTGGGCGCGGTGGTCCGCCGAAACGTCGGCGCGGCTAGCCGATACCGGACGGCGTTCTACACGCGCGGGGGCGCGTCCGGGAGTGTCACGGTGTAGGTCTCGGTGCGCGTGATGCGAAATCCCCGGGCGAGGTAATTCGGCAGCGCTGCGGGCGCGTCGAGGGTGCAGGTGTTGAGCACGACGCGTCCGTTGCCCATGGCGGCCGCGTGCCGGGCGGCTTCGCCAACGAGCCAGCCGCCAAGTCCCTGACCGTGGACGGCGCGATCGAGGCCGAGGTAGACGATCTCGACGGACCCGTCGTCGTGGCGCTCGAGCTCGAGAAATCCCACCGGCCGATGCCATGCCTTGTCCGGTGTCTGTACTGCGACCTCGAAGATCGCCACCGCCTCGCGGGCGAGTCGTTCGGCGAGTGCGTCGTCCGACCACTGGTCGCGGTCGTGCCAATGCCACGCGGCACCGATCTGATGGTAGAGCGCGCGCCACCGGGGGACCGGGCACGCCGGAATGGAGTCGAGGCGCCCAGTGACGGCCGGGGTGGGGGCCGTGCGGAGGTCGGCCAGCGTCGGAAGTTCGAGATAGGTCCTGAGGACCGAACTTTCTTTCGGACTTTCTGGTCCGGACTGGCGGTCCTCCAATGGCGGGATCAGCGACATATCCCTAGCCTACCAAAATTGTTAAGTCACGACAAGGCAAGATCTTGCCAATCTGGAACCATCCTTCTTGCGCTTAGGACCATTTAGTCCTAATTTGAGGCACGATGTCAGACCGCCGTATGCAGATCCTTGATGCCGCCGCAACCCTCATCGCCGAACGGGGATTCACCTCCACATCGGTCGATGACGTCATTAAGGGCGCGAAGCTCAGCGGAAAGAGCCATTTTTATCATTACTTCAAGTCCAAGGAAGAACTGGGCTATGAAGTCCTGAATCGGCAGTTCGAGCGGTTTGCCGAACGGGGGCTCGCGATTCTTCGCGAACCGATGATCGATCCGCTGGAGCGGCTCAGTCTGTTCATCGATGCCGTGGTGGCGTTGCAGTCCGAGAGTGGTGGGCGGCGTGGATCGCCGTTCGGCAATCTCGCGGCGGAGTTGGCCGATGCGCACGAGGGGTTCCGCGTGCGGATCGAGGCGGTCTTCGAGCGGTGGGCGAGCCAGATCCGGTCGCTGCTGTGGGAAGCCCGCCCGCAGCTGCACGACGACGTCGACGCCGTACGCCTGTCACGGTTCATCATTGCGGCACTCGAGGGGGCGGTCCTCATGACGCGCGTCAAGCGCGACTTGTCGGTCCTCGAGGGGATTGCCGCAGATCTCAAACGCTTCATCGCCATGCATGTCCGAGACGGCTCGGCCATGCAGCACGGTCGGCACGTCGAATAGACGCACGCCGAGCAGGTGCTGGTCGAGGACATCGCGACGGACATGTCGGTCCATCCGGTGGCAGGCTACGGCGGTGGCCGCGTATGACGCGGTCTTGGAGACGGATCATGGTGAGCATCGAAGAGCAGGTAGCGCAGCCGATCGTGGAATCCGCGGCGCAGCAAACGGTGCAGGCTCGCACCGCACGACCCCACGTGGTCGAGGCGGTCGCGGCGCGTGCCGTGCATGCGGATGACCGGGCGGCGCGTCGGGCGCAGTTCGAGCGCGAGGCGCTCGTGCATCTCGATGCCTTGTACTCCTTCGCGCTCAAGCTCGCGCGTTCGCGCGATGATGCGGAAGACCTCGTCTCGGACACGCTCCTCCGGGCGCTCGAGCGCTGGGAGCAGTACCACCTCGGGACCAACATCCGCGCCTGGCTCTTCACGATCCTGTATCACGTGTTCGTGAGCCGGAAGCGTCGGATTGATGCGCGGGAAGTGCAGCAGCCGGAAGACACCGAGGGATGGGCGCTTTTCGAAGCGGTCGGCGAAGCCGACCCGGAAGGCCGGTTCTACGATTCCTTCCTCGATGACGAGGTCACGCGCGCTATTCATGCCCTCCCCGAGGAGTACCGTGCGGCGGTGGTGCTCAGTGATCTCCAAGGGCTGCGTTACGCCGAGATCGCCAACATCCTCGGTGTTCCCGAGGGGACGGTGAAGTCGCGCCTGTTCCGTGGTCGTCGCATCCTGCAGCGCAAGCTGGCCGGGTTCGCGGTCGACATGGGGTACATCAAGGCGTCCGTCGTCCGCACGGCCCTCGCGTAAGCGACGTATATCGGGGACACTCAGTCCCCCCGCGGCACTCCGGGCCCGTCGACGGGCGACAGCGCCAGTTCCTTCAGCGCCCGGTCCACGGTGCCGCTCCATCGGGCGAGTTGGTCGCGCAAGTCGGCCAGCTCCTGACGCGCGGTAGCGGCTTCATGCGCCACCGACTCGTGACGCACGCTCAGATCGACGAGGCGCTCCCGCAACAGATCAATTTGGGCGGTCGCGAGGTGATGATCCCGCGCGGTCGCATCGAGTTTTTCCTGCACGCTCGCGCGCGTATGCGTGAGGAGGGTGCACATGGCCCGCCAGGCATCCCGTTCCCGGACGACCTGATCGCGCACCGCCGCGTCCTCCAGCAGCTTCTCGCGAAGCCGCACCAGACGCTGCACCAGCGAGCGGTGACCACTGCCCGCGGTCTCGGCATCAAGGATTGCGACCGCCGCCTGAATCTCCCGATCGAGTTCGGCGACGCGCGCGGCGTATTCGTCGCGCGAGGCACGCGTCTCATCGAGGGTGGCCAGCGCATCGCGTAGTGCCCGCAGCTCCACGGCGATGCGCCGCACGCCGCGGACGTCCCCTTCGGCGACCAACCAGCGCAGCGAGGCGACGAAGCCCCGCTCAAGCGTGACATCACCCTCGATGACCGGCGGCACCGCGTCGAGGGTTCCCGTCGGCGTGCCCACCGGCATCCCGGGGATCGTCATGCGCGCCGCGCCGGCGCGGGCGTGATGCCTCGTGCGCGGTGGCGTGCCGCCTTCGCGCGGTTGCCGCAGGTGCCCATATCGCACCAGCGGCGCATGCCGTTCTTGGTGCCGTCGAGGAAGACGCGATGGCATCGGGGATCAGCACAGCGTCGTACCCGCGGCAATTCCGAGGCGACGAGCGTGTCCGCGGCCGATTCGGCAATCGGAATCATCAACCCGGCGAAGGCATCACCCGTTGGCACGAAGCTGCGCTGATACCCCCCCTCGGGTGCCGGGTCGATACGTCGCGTCCCGGCACTCCGCCCCAGCACGCGATTGATCTCGGCGACGGTATCGTCGCGGACCCGGTCCGACTGATCCCCCTTCTCGGCGAAGACGCGCAGGGCCGCACGCATGCGTCGGGCGTCTACCAAGGCGGCCGCCGCCGCGGCCGGTTGCAGCACGGCACGGCGGCGCACGCCGGCGGCCCGTTCGTCATCCACGGCACCGTTGGCGTGCAGCCACGTCAGGAGTGCCTCGAAGTCCCGCAACAGATCGCCTCCCGGTGCCTGGGCCGCGGCATCGGTATTCACGAAGTCGAGCCAGAGCCTGGTGCGAGGAGGCACCGGCCCGGGCGATCGATCACGGGGCATGGTCCGCCGGACGTCGGCGGGGGAAGCGGGCATCAGGAGGAGGCGGGAGCAACGGCAACAACGATGGCATTCGCGCAGACCCCTCAGTCTATAACTTGCCTCCGTGTCTGCAAGCAAGCACCTCGAGGTTTCCGTGCGTTTCTTCCCGTGCCCTTGTACCCAACGATGACGTCGTTCCTCTTCGAGCGGGTCGTGGTCGGTTCCACGAATCCCGTCAAAATCGCTGCGGTGCGCGCCGTGATCCTGCGCATGGCGCCCGAGGCGCAGATCATCGGCGTTGCGGTGCCGAGTGGCGTTCCGGACCAGCCCTTCGGTGATGCAGAAACCCAGCACGGCGCGCGCGTACGGGCACACGGTGCCTTGGCGACCGGTGCATCACTCGGCATCGGTCTCGAGGGCGGCGTGGTGCGTCAGCCCGATGGCAGCCTTCGCAGCTGTGCGTGGGCTGTGGTTGTGGACGGTACCGGGCGCGAGGGGATGGGGGGCTCGCTCTCGATGCCTTTGCCGTCCGCTGTTGCCGCGCGCGTCCTCGCCGGCGAGGAATTGGGCCACGCGATGGACGCCGTGGCGCAGGTCGTGGGCACCAAGCACGGGCAGGGGGCCGTCGGTATCCTCACGGCCGGCCTGGTCGACCGTCAACGGGCGTACGAGCCGATGATCGCGTACGCGCTGGCCCCGTGGTTGGCACCAGCGCTGTACGCGGCCGAAGCGGGGTAATGCCTAGGTGGTGGGGCGGTACACCAGCAGCGGGCGGTGCGCGTGCCGAATCACTTCATCTGCCACACTGCCCAACACGAGACGCTTGAATCCCCCACGACCGTGTGTGGCCATCGCAATGGCACCGATCTCCTCGCGCTCGGCCACATCGAGGAGCGCGCGTGCCACGCTCATGTCGGTGATTGCCTCATCGGTTGTCCCGCTCGGCGCACTGGCCCGGATGCGCTCCAGGTAGGTGAGTCGCCCGGCTTCTTCCGCTTGCAGCGCGCTGTCGTCGGCGAGCAGGGATTCCGCGCCGAACGGCGCCATGGGCATGGCGTGCGGGACAGAGACGCCCACCAGATGCATCGTCATGCCAGTCGCCTCGGCGAAGCGACGCGCGTGCGGCAGGATCGATTCCGAAAATGGGGAGCCATCGAGCGGGACCAACAGGCGCCCCGTCGGCAGCGCCGCGGATTCCGTCAGCGAGGCATCGCCGAGCGCACCGCGTACGAGGAGTACGGGGACGGTCGCGCGGGTCAGGAACGAGGCAGCAACGCTTCCCAGGCGTAACCGATCGAAGCCACTGCGGCCATGCGTGGTCATGACCACGAGATCGGTGCGGGCGGTCGCCACCTGCTCGTTCAGTGCTTCCACGATGGTGCCTTCGAGGAGGTGTCCGCGTGCCGTGATGCCGGCGGCCGCGAGCTGTGCGACGGCCTCATCAAGGTGCCGCTGATCCTGTGCCCGGTGCGCATCAACCAGTTCCTGATCGTACACGGGGATGGCCACCTTACCCGGGACAAACGGGATGTACGCACTCGGATCGTGAACGATCACGAGTTCGA
>JBDKIJ010000249.1:0-4049 GCA_039797155.1 Gemmatimonadota bacterium
CCACCTGACGCGTGCGGTCACCCGCCACGTTCACCCGCCACAGGAAATCCTTCTTGGAGGCCAGCACCGCGCCAAAGAGGATCTCGTGCGTCTTGCCCTCGAGCGTGCCGGCATTGACCCACTTGTTGCGGAAACCGGTGGCCGACGAGACCGGGACGTTGAGGATCTGGTCGTCGGTGATCTTGCTCGAGTAGCTGTACTCGAAGGTGAAGTTCTTGAGGAAGTTCACGTTGAACCCGGTCTCGATCTCGCGAGAGAACGCCGGACGCAGGTCCGGATTGCCTAACGTGATCTTCACGGGGCTGCCGCCAAGGATGGCGAACTGTTCGTACTGGGCATCGAACACCGGGCGCAGACCGGCTTCACCATAGGAGGCGCGCAGCTTGAACTCGTCGACGCCCGGGAGCTTGATGTCCTCGCTCACGCGCCACGCTCCGGACAGGCGCTTGAAGAGCCGGGAGCGCTGATCCTCACCGAACAACGACGACTGGTCGCGGCGGATCAGGCCGTCGATGACGTACTTGTCCTTGATGTCGAACGTCGTGATGGCGAAGACGTTCTGATTGCGGATCGGCTGGCTGAAGGAGCTCGGAATGATCGGGTTTTCCGGATCGCGCGAGGCGGCACTGAACTCGGTGACGCGCGGCACCGTGAGGGCCGTGGCCGTCACGGCGGTCCCGCTGTTCAGCTGGTCTTCGTACACCCAGGCGAGCTTGGTCGTGTTGGTAAACCACGACGTGCTCTTCGTGGCGGTCAGCGTGCCGCCAAGGTTGTACGCCTTGGTTTCGCTGTCGCTATTGAACAGGCTGCCCTTGCTCACGGAGCCCGTCGACGAGGTGAAGCCCAGCGGGACGAACGAGCGGAACTGCACGGTCCCGCGATCGAAGTTCGTATTCCCCTCGGCCGTCAGCCACGAGAACGGCCGATAGCGGACCTTGAGCGTGCCGGTGAAGCGCTGCCGATCGTTGGAGTTCTGGATGTTCGTCCAGCGGTACAACGGGTTCGTCACGTTCCCCGACGCCGGCGTCTGCCGGATGGCGGCCTTGTACGGCGTTCCATCGGGGTTGTTCTCGGTCAGATCGATATTCGGCTCGAGGAAGCGGAGGCCGAACCACTCGTTACCGGAGCTGTCGTCCGCCTGGTCGGCGCGCGACTGGGCGAAGAAGGCACCCGTCTGGAAGTCGAGCTTCGGGTGCAGCTCCATGTCGAGGTTCATGCGGAAGTTCTGGCGACGGAACCCGTCGAGCACCTTCGCGATACCACCATCCTTGTAGTTCTGGAACGACGCGCTGAAGTTCGAGTTCTGATTGCGCTGACCGATCGACACGTAGTTCGTCATGAACTGCCCCTGCCCGAACACCTGCCCCAGCTGGTCGAAGACCTGCGGGTACGAGTTGTCGGAGATCAAGTCGAGTTCGCGGATGCGGTTGCCGTTGGCGTCACGCTTGAACTGCCCCGACGCGTCCACCTGATACGGGTGCGACAGGTTGTTCGGGATCACCTTGCGCAGGTCGTTCTGGCCCATTTCGTTGCGCACCGTGATGCTGGTCTGGCCGGCTGCAAGGGTCGCACCGCGCTTCGTGAAGATCTGCACCACGCCATTGGCGGCGTCGGAGCCATACAGGGAGCTGGCGGCCGCGCCCTTGATGACTTCGATGCGCTCGATGTCTTCCGAATTGATGTCGGCGAGCGACACACGGGCGATGGTGCCGTCGATGATGATGAGTGGGTCCTGGCTCCCTGTGAGCGACGTCGGACCACGGAGACGGATGCGCGGGGCGGATCCCGGTTCACCATTCACGGCCGTGACGCTGGCACCGGCGACGCGTCCGGCAAGCGCGCCAAGCGGCGAGGACGCCGGTGCTTCCTTGATCTGCTGATTATCCACGGCGGCGACGGCGAAGGTCGTCTTCTTCTGCGACGTCGCGTCCGATACGCCCGTGGTCACGACCGCCTCGAGGTTCAGCACGTCCTTCTCGAGCTCGAAATTCTGCTCGACCCGACCGGCGGCCAGCGTGATCGTTCGACGGATGGGCCGATACCCGATCGTCCGCGCAACAATCGTGACCGGCTTGCCACCGGCGCGCGCGGCATCCACCGTGAAGGTGTACCGACCTTGGGCGTCGGTCACCGCGCCAGCACCCAGCTCAGCGATGCCGATTTGGGCGGCACCGAGCGGCTGCCCGGCTGACGTGACCCGCCCAGTGACCGTCGCCGTCTGCTGGGCCGCCAGGCCCGTGAACGGCGCGGTCGCTGCCATCAGCACCGCCGCCATCCACCGACGTGAAAGGTGAACCATTCATGCTCCTGTTGCTTTGGGATTACTGTCCCGGTGTCTTGCAGCCGAGACGAACCGGCCTCGGCAAGTGGTGTCATTTTGGTGCGAGCGTTAAGGTTTTGCAAATTTTTGGCATTCCCGATAAAACCTATCTGGTATCTACCATGACGGGGTGGGCTGCCCTCCTGGTCGCGTTCATCGCGAGCGTCCCCGCTTCGCTGTCGGCCCAAAGTGCCACCTTCACCGGCCGCGTGCTGGACGGGACGACCAACGCGCCCATTGCCAGCGCGACCGTGGCCGTTACCACCACCGGCGCCAGCGTCCGAACGGACTCGGTCGGTCGTTTCCGGATTGAGGGGCTCCGAGTTGGCATCCATCGCTTCCTGGTCTCAGCGACCGGCTATTCACGGGGCTCCCTGACCTTGGCCTTTGCCGCCAAGGAGGTCATGGAGCGCGACCTCGAGCTCGATCGCCTCGGCGCGGCGTCGGCGGACAGCGGCGCGCAGGTCCTCGCGGCGGTACCGGTTACGGCGGAGCCCACGCTCGGGCGACGATTCGCCGACTTCGAGCGACGGCGAGCGACGGGGCGCGGTCAGTATCTCACGAAGGCGGAGATCGAAGATCGTCAGGTCATGACGCTGCAGGATGCCATGCGCACGATGCGTGGCATCCGCTACAGCTGCGCCGGTGGCAGCTGCACGGTGCAGATGGCGCGTGCACCGATGGGCTGCTCACCGGAATACATCGTGGATGAACGGGTCGACAACAGCTTCGGCCCGACCATTCCGATCCGCGACATCATCGGCGTCGAGGTCTACAATGGACCGGGTGACGTGCCGGGCGAGTTTGCGGGCACCAATGCCGGCTGCGGCGTGGTCGTGATCTGGACGAGCAGCGGACGCGAGGCGCGGAGGAAGTAATCAGTTGGCCTTTCGCACAAGCGTCAAAATGGAATACAAGGCCACCGCGTCCCCATCCTGATTGCGCACTTCCACGTCCCACTCCACCACGCCTTGCGGTGGCGTGCCCTCGGGGACCTCCTTGGCGGTCTTCTGCTTCACGGTAAGGCGCACCTGAATGGTGTCTCCCGGATACACCGGCTTCACGAAACGGAGCTTTTCGAGCCCATAGTTCGCCATCACCGGCCCGAGATCCGGATCGACGAAGAGCCCGGCCGCTGCCGACACGATGAAATAGCCGTGTGCTACACGCCCCTCGAACACACCGTGCGCCTGTGCCGCCTCGGCGTCCATGTGCGCGTAGAACGTATCGCCACTCAGACGGGCAAACGCCTCGATGTCCTCGATCGTGATCGTGCGCGTTTTCGTGAGCAGCGTATCCCCCACCTGCAGCGCATCGAAAGATTTGCGGAACGGATGGACCGCGTCGGTCTTTTCTTCGGCGCCCTTCGTCCATTCGCGCGTGATGGCGGTGAGCATGCTCGGGCTCCCCTGAATAGCCACGCGCTGGAGGTAATGCGTGACGCCGCGCGCCCCACCCATTTCTTCGCCACCACCAGCGCGCCCCGGCCCGCCATGCACGAGATTCGGGAGCGGTGATCCATGTCCCGTGCTTTCCTTGGCGCTGCTGCGATCCAGAACCAGCAGACGCCCATGGTACGGCGCGACGCCCAGCACGACCTCGCGCGCGATGGACGGATCGGCCGTCACGAGGGATCCGACGAGCGAACCACGACCGCGACGTGCCAACGTGATCGCTTCGTCCGTGCCACGATACGGCATGATCGTATTCACCGGACCGAACGCTTCGA
>JBDKIJ010000250.1:0-2761 GCA_039797155.1 Gemmatimonadota bacterium
GCCGGATCGGCCCGGCGTTCGAATACGGCGGCAACTTCGACCGGATCACCCGGCGCACCTGGCACCGCCGACAGACGTACGCGACTCCCCGGCTTAAGGGCGAAATCCTCGGCCAGCCTCGCGTCGATAGCGATGCCCCGGACCGCAGGGGGGCGACGACCAAACGTCGGAGACAGGACGGTATCGCCCTGCGCAAATCCCACCGTCGGAAACCACTGCATCACCACCCAGCAGACCGCGCACCACCAGCGTCGCGAATCAGTCATCGAGAAGACGTAGACATCGCCTCCACCAACACCTGAGCGGCGAGATTGGATCCCACGACGGTTTCCGCATCGCCAATCCGCAGCGTCAACGGGCCGTCGAAGGGAGCCCGCGCCAGCAAGGTCACCTCGGCCCCCGGCTGCAGCGCAATCTCGGCGAGATACCGCAACAGTGATGGATTGCGGTCACTCACGCGAATCATGCGCACCGTATCCCCGACGGCCAGCTCATCCAACGTGCGAAGAGGCACCTCCTCAACATCCCCATCGGCCGACGGGATGGGAGCACCATGTGGATCGACCGTCGGATAGCCGAGCGTCGCCGCCATTCGTTCGATCAATTCATCGGACGCTGCATGCTCGAGTCGCTCGGCTTCATCATGCACGGCGTCCCAGGGAAAACCCAGCACCTGCGTGAGGTACGTTTCGAGCATGCGATGGCGGCGAATCGTCCGCAGTGCCGCACGACGTCCTCGTGCGGTGAGATGGACGCCGTGGTAGGGCTCGTGGGAAATCAGCCCCTGCGCATCCAACCGACGCATCATCCCTGAGACAGAGGCCGGCGCCACGTGCAACGCCGAAGCCAACGCCGAGGTGGAGGCGGCGCCATCGCGAATCTGCAATTCGTAGATCGCCTTCAAATAGTCCTCGACGGGACCCGTCAGCGGCACCGCCGTGGCTTGCCCTCGCGCCATCACGCGTCGGGCTTCCGTGGGCGACCGACGGCTGGGCCGCGCACCATCAGGACCGGCACCATGGTCCGATGCCGCACATCGTTCGCCGTGGTCCCATACAGCACGTCCTGCAGCCCACGATGCCCATGCACCGCCATCGCGATGAGATCGCACTGTTCACGCTCAGCCGCCGCGGCGATCTCCGCGGCCGGATCACCGCCCGCCAGGAGGCATTCGGCGTCGAACCCCTCGCCGCGCAACGTGGCGCACCACCCCTCGAGATATTCCCGGTCAACCCGCATTTCCTCAGATTCACGCAGCTGGAGCGACCGTTGATTGCGGGCGGCCCATCCGTCCGCGACGTGAATCAGGAGCAATGACGACCGGCACAGCGTCGCGAGCTGCCGCACATGCGCCAGGATGACTTCGTCGTACGACGAATGCTCAAGCGGAATGAGAATGCGACGATACATCAGGCCAGCCACCCTCCAACCGTCTGCATGAGCAGCCACCCATTCAGCAGCGCAATCACACCGGCCACGGTATAGGCGAGGGCACGGAGCGGCAGTGCATTGGCAAACTCGCCCATCTTGGCGGGATCAGATGTAAAGCGCACGAGGGGGAAGACGGCAAAGGAGAGTTGAAGCGACAGGATCACCTGACTGAGTACGAGCAGCTTGGCGGTCCCGCTTTCGCCGTAAAATATCGCGACGAACGCCGCCGGCACGATCGCGATCGCGCGGGTGATGAGGCGCCGCAACCACGGGCGAATGCGCAGATCGAGGAAGCCTTCCATCACGATCTGTCCTGCCAGCGTCCCCGTGAGCGTCGAGTTCTGCCCTGACGCGAGAAGCGCGAGCGCGAACATCGTACTCGCCCCCGTGACCCCCAGGAGCGGCGTCAACAACTGATAGGCATCCTGAATCTCGGCGACCTGGGTATTGCCGGTGCGATGGAACGTAGCGGCCGCCACGATGAGGATGGCCGCATTGATGAAAAGGGCAAACGTCAGCGCAATCGTGGAATCGATGAAGGCAAAACGCACGGCCTCCCGCTTCCCTTCCGCATTTTCGGCGTACTTCCGCGTCTGCACGATCGACGAGTGCAGATACAAGTTGTGCGGCATTACCGTCGCCCCAAGAATACCGATGGCGATGTACAGCATCTCGGGATTGCGGATGATCTCCGGCGACGGGATGAAGCCGCGCGCCACCGCGCCGAGGTCCGGACGCGAAATCACCAATTCAAAAAAGAAGGCGCTACCCACCAGAGCGATCAGCGCGATGACCAACGCTTCGAGATATCGAAACCCGCGATTCTGAAGATAGAGCACGAGCAGCACATCGAGGGCAGTCAGTCCGATCCCCCACGGCAGCGGAATGCCAAAGAGCAGCTTTAGCGCAATTGCGGAGCCGATGACTTCGGCCAGATCGCATGCGGCGATGGCGACTTCGCACAGCAGCCACAGGGCGAAGGCGACGCGCGGGGAATAGTGATCTCGGCAGGCCTGCGCCAAATCGCGTCCCGTGACGATACCGAGCTTGGACGCGAGCCCCTGCAGCAGCACCGCCATCAGATTCGAGAGCAGGATGACCGCCAACAGGGTGTACCCGAATCGGGAGCCGCCCGCGAGGTCCGTGGCCCAATTGCCTGGGTCCATGTAGCCGACCGCCACGAGGTACCCGGGGCCGGCGAAGGCCAGCAGCTTCCGGAACCACGTCGTTCCATTTACCTCGACCGAGCGGTGTACCTCGGAGAGCGACGGCGCGAGTCGCGCCCGGCGCCATCCGGATTCCTGCGGGGGTGGATCGGTATGCAAACCAG
>JBDKIJ010000251.1:0-3602 GCA_039797155.1 Gemmatimonadota bacterium
TGCCGTGACGCCGGCGGCCGCGAGCTGCGCGACGGCCTCATCAAGGTGCCGCTGATCCTGTGCCCGGTGCGCATCAACCAGTTCCTGATCGTACACGGGGATGGCCACCTCACCCGGGACAAACGGGATGTACGCACTCGGATCGTGAACGATCACGAGTTCGAGGGTGGCGCCCGTTCGCCGGGCGAGGGCCGCGGCAACGGGAAGGGCTCTCGCGCTGTAGGCGGAGCCGTCGATCGGCACGAGCAGGGATTGATACATAGCTTGCATGTTCGTCGCGGTGGAATCGATCGGTAAGCGGGAAACCCCTGACCCTTCGCAACATTTACCTCTCAGATATCATGCCTGTCGCCCCCTTCCGCACAAGCGAACGCGTCCGTTGGGCCGACGTCGACCTGGTCGGGATCATGCGGTTCAGTGCGGTCCCGCGATTCGTCGAGCTGGCCGAGCAGGAGATCATGCGTGCGGCGGGGCTCCCCTATCGCGACATCTTCGAGGCGCCGGAGGTGTGGTTGCCGCGGCGTCATCTTTCAATCGACTATCTGTCGCCAGCGCGGCTGGACGATCTGCTGTCCGTCACGGTGTACATGACCCGTCTCGGGACGACCTCGGCCACGATGCAGGTCGATCTGCATGCCGAATCCGGGCGGATTGTGGCGGCGGCGGCCATGACGGTGGTGTGTGTCGGGGCGACTGACTTCCGGAAGCAGCCGCTTCCGGCCTCGCTGGTTGAGGCACTCACCCCGTTCCTCTGTCCTGTGGACGAGGCACGGGCCAGCCACGGCGGAAACGGCTAGATTGTCCCCATGTCCAACGTGACCCCCGAGCCCGTCGCCCCGCCCGCCGGTACACCCACGGCCACGTCCACGGGTGCGCCAGCGAACACCTACGTCCGCAAGGGATTCGGCCTCAAGGCCGAGGTGCAGGAGACCCTCGCGGCCGACTACAACGGGCACCTGGTCGATCTGTTGCGTGCCAGCGAGTACGAGCTGGTGGTCGGCGATACCACCGTCCGGCTCGCCCGCGAATTCGGATTCTGCTATGGCGTCGAGCGCGCGGTGGATTACGCGTACCAGACGCGTCGCAAGTTCCCCGACAAGCGGATCTTCCTCGCCGGCGAAATCATCCATAATCCGCACATCAACGCGAAGCTCAAGGAGATGGGGATCGTCTTCCTCGCGGCCAGCGGGAAGGGATTCGACTACGCCAGAGTACGCGCGGAAGATGTGGTCATTCTGCCGGCCTTCGGGGTGACCATCCAGGACTTCCAGACGCTCCGTGACCTTGGCTGCATCGTGGTGGACACCACCTGCGGCTCGGTGCTCAATGTCTGGAAGCGGGTGGAAGTGTATGCGAAAGACGGCTACACGTCGCTGATCCATGGCAAGTATTACCACGAGGAGACGCGCGCGACGGCGTCGCAGGTCGAGAAGTACGCCGGTGGGCATTATCTCGTCGTGCGCGACATGACCGAGGCGGAACTCGTCATGGACTACATCGAGGCCCGCGCCGGGGTGGCGACGGCACGTCCGCCGCTCGATCGGGACGCGTTCCTGGAGCGGTTCGGCAAGGCAGCCTCCGATGGCTTCGATCCCGATCTCCATCTCGCGAGTATCGGCGTGGCCAATCAGACCACGATGCTCGCGCGGGAGTCGCTCGCGATCGGTGTGGCGGTCGGGGAGGCGATGGCACGCGCCTACGGGGAGTCCCACAAGGCCGAGCACTTCCGCACCTTCGACACGATCTGCAGCGCGACGCAGGACCGTCAGGATGCCGTGGTTGACCTGTTGCGCGAGCCGTTGGACCTGATGGTGGTGGTGGGGGGCTACAACTCCAGCAATACGATCTCGCTGGCCGCCTTGTGCGCCGAGCAGGTCCCCACGTTTCACATCGCGGATTCGGACGAGATCGATGTCGTGGGTAATGCGGTGCACTACCGTCGAATTGGTCCACACCATCATGAAGAGACGGCAGCACCGTGGTTGCGGACGACGGGCCCATTGCGTGTAGGGGTAACGGCGGGCGCCAGTACCCCGAACAACAAGATCGGGGACGCCGTCGCCCGCATTCTCGCGATTCGCGGCATCGATCCCGCCACCGTGCGCTGACGTGGTGCGCTGTATCGTGCGGTCGCGCGTGTTGCTCGCGCTCGGCATGTGGGGGATGATGGGCTGCCGTACGGCAGCGCGCGCGTCGGCGGTGCCACCGGTCACGACCACGGGCACTGCTGCATCGGCTGAGGCCTCGCCGGTGGTCCGCATGCTGTTGGTGAATGATGTCTATGTCACCGATACCCTGCGTGACGGGTCTGGTGGCTTGGCGCGTGTGGCTGCCCTCAGGGATTCGATCGAGCACGCGACGCAATCACGCGTCCTGTTCATGCTTGCCGGCGACGTGCTGTCGCCCAGTGTGCTCGGCAAGTGGTATGGCGGTGCGCAGATGGTCGACGGCTTCAATGCCGCGCGTCTCGATTATGCCACGCTCGGCAATCATGAATTTGATCAGGGGCGCACGACGCTGCTCGCGCGCCTTGGCGAGTCGAGGTTCCGATGGTTGAGCGGCAACTGTGGGGACGCCACGACAAGCGCACCGTTTCCCGGCGTCCGCGGTTGGGATACGCTGCGGGTGAACGGCGTGAAGGTGGGCATCCTGGGTACGACTGTTGAGCGCGACCACAGCGCGTGGGTGCGGTGTCGGGATGCCGACACGGTCACCACGGCGCTGGTCGATACGCTGCAGGCGCAGGGGGCCGAGCTCACGGTCGCTTTGACGCATCGCTGGATCTTCGAAGATGAAGCCACGCTGAAGACGGAACCGCGGATTCACGCAATTCTGGGTGGGCATGAGCACGAAGGACAGCGCTTCGTGGTGGATGGGCGGCTGCTGGTGAAAGCCGTATCCAACGCCCGGACCGCAGTGCTGGTCACCTTCACGCGCGAGGGATCCCGCTGGCGCATCGACGATCGTGTATTGCAGATCGGTCGCGGTATGCGCGAAGACGCGGCGACGGCCGCTTCGGTCTCGCGGTGGCGTGATTCCCTGATGCGGCGCATCGGCCCCGATCGCGTACTGGGCACGGCACCGGAGCCGATCAACGCCATCGACTCGTTGTCCAAGCGGGAGAGCCGCTTCGGCAATCTCATTGCCGATGCCATGCGCGCGGGCACGAACGCCGATGTCGCGCTGATCAATTCGGGGGCGCTGCGCTACGACGACATGATGGCGGCCGGTCCCATCACGCGGCACATGATCGAAGCGGTGTTTCTGTTCGCCGACGAAACGCGGGCCGTGACGTTCCCGCTGACGGGTGCGCGTCTGCGTGAGCTATTGGAGACCGGCGTGCGGCGTGGCGGGCTGGGCAGCGGCCCCTATCCACAGGTGAGCGGCGTCCGCTTCGCCATCGACGCGCGCATGCCGAGTGGGGCTCGCATCATCGGGCCGTTGCGGCGCGACGATGACCGGGTGATCGCACCGGACGATACCGTGCGCGTGACCTTCGTGACCTTCCCGGCGTGCCGCAGTGGCGATGGTTATCGGATCCCCGAGGCGGCCACCGCGTGTCGTGCGGTCGAAACGAATCCGCAGGGCACCCCGCGCACCGT
>JBDKIJ010000252.1:0-7388 GCA_039797155.1 Gemmatimonadota bacterium
GCCGGCGAGCGCCCATCACCAGTGCACCGATCCGAACTTCCTCGAGAGGCAAGCGTCCGTCGCGCGCTGAGAAGACATTGCCGATTTCGAATAGCCGCAGGTTCCCCTGCATGCGCGCGAGATTGAATTCGGCGCGGCGCGCCAGCGTATCCAGCACGGACTGCCGCAGGAACGGCTCATCTTCCGCCAACGGATTGCGGACTCGCGGGGTGGATTCATCACCCGTCGAGGTGAACGGCATGGGACGCGTCTCGGCCAACCCCATGCCAACCAGCAGATCGCGCACGCGCCGCGACGCCACGTGGATCGGATGATCCGGCGCCGTGCCCGGGCGGAACGGCCGCAGGTCGTCGGGGAGTGCGTCGAACCCGATGAGACGCGCCACCTCCTCGATGAAATCCACCTCGAGGGTCAGGTCATGACGCCATGTCGGCGGTGTCACCGACAAGGCCTCCCCCCCCGGCACGACGATGCATCCGATCGACTGTAGGCGCGACGTAATCACCTCGGTGGACACCGCCATGCCCAGCAGCATCGCCAGCCGCGTTGGACGCACGGTGACGGCCGGGCGCGCCGACGGTTGGGTCCCGACGTCCAAGAGCTCCAGCACTTCCCCGCCCGCTACCTGTACAATGAGCGCAGCCGCGAGACGGGCCACCGCCTCCGTATCCCCGGCATCAATGCCCCGTTCGAACCGATAGCTTGCATCGGTCGAGAGACCAATCGCCTTCCGCACCGTACGTACGAAGCGCGGATCAAAGACCGCCACTTCCAACAGAATGTCGGTGGTGGCGTCCGTCACCTCGCTCTCACGACCGCCCATCACGCCGGCATAAGCGACCGGCTGCGCCGCATCAGCAATTACCGTCGTCCCGGTCGGCACCGTGCGCGTCACGCCATCCAGCGTGATGAGCGACTCGCCATCGCGTGTGGGCCGGACGACGATGGTCCGATCGGCCAGCTTCGCGAGATCGAAGGCGTGCACCGGATGCCCCAAGCCATGCAGCACGTAATTCGTCGCATCCACCACGTTGCTGATGCTGCGCAACCCAACACTGTCGAGGCGCTGTACCAACCAGCTCGGGCTGGGGCCGACGGTCACGCCACGAATCACGACCGCCACGTAGCGCGGGCACTGAACGGCGTCCTCTATGCGCACCGCCGCGACCGCGCCCGTGGCGCTCGACGCACCACGAATCGCCGGCAGCGTCGATGGGGCCACGGTCAACTCAGCCGGCGTATTCAATGCCGCGACGCCAAGGATTGCGGACACCTCGCGCGCCACGCCGCGATGCGACAACAGATCGGGGCGATTCGGCAGGACATCGAGATCCAGTCGCGCATCGGCGACCGGCATCACATCGAGCAGCGGCGTGCCGGGGGCCACGTCAGTCTCAAGTGTGAGAATGCCATCGTGCTCCTCGCCGAGCCCGAGCTCACGCGCCGAACACAGCATGCCATTCGACGTCTCGCCGCGGATCTTGCGCTTTTCGATCTTGAGGCCGTTCGGCATCACCGTACCGGTGCGCGCAAACGGATACTTGCACCCCGCGACCACGTTCGGTGCGCCACACACGACATCGAGCAAGGTGCCGCTGCCATCGTCGACCTTGGTGACCCAGAGATGGTCGGAATTCGGATGGCGGCCCGCTTCCACGACCTGGGCGACGACGAATGACGCCAGCTGCCCACCGAGCGTTTCCACGCCGTCCAGCGTGACGCAGTGCCGCGACAGGGCCTCGCCGATCTGCTGGGCGGAACGGTCATGCGGCACGAACTGCTTCAGCCACTCATGAGAAACGATCATCGCGCGAACTGCTCCAGGAATCGAACGTCGGAATCGTACAAGTGGCGGATGTCATTGATGCCGTAGCGCGACATGGCGATGCGCGCGGGGCCCATGCCGAAAGCCCATCCGGTATAACGCTCGCTGTCGAGCCCCGCGGCTTCGATGACGTTCGGATGCACCATGCCGCAGCCGAGGATCTCGACCCAGCGGAGCCCCTTGCCATCACCGAGGTCGACCTCGACATCCATTTGGGCACCCGGCTCGACAAACGGGAAATACGACGGGCCGAAGCGCACGCGACGCGTCGCGCCGTAAAAGCGTCGTGCGAACTCGGCCAGCGTCGCCTTGAGATCGCCGAAGCTCACGCCCTCGTCGACGGCAAGCCCTTCGAGCTGCATGAACGCCGGGGCGTGCGTCGCGTCGAAGAAGTCGCGGCGGTACACCTGCCCGGGCGCGAGCACGCGCACTGGGGGCGCGTACCGCTGCAACGTGCGGACCTGCACCGGCGAGGTATGCGTGCGCAGCAGGGTGTCTTCGCCAAGGTACAGCGTATCGTGCAGTTCCATGGCCGGATGATCCGGCGGAAAGTTCAGGGCGCCGAAATTATAGAACTCGGTTTCCGCCTCCGGGCCGAGCGCGATCGTGAATCCGAGCTCGCGGAAAATTTCACAGATCTCGTCGATGACAAGCGTGACCGGATGGAGCGAGCCACGCCACGTGCGCCTTGCCGGCATGGTGCCGTCGAACGCCGCCCCGCCCTGCGTGGAGGCCTGCCGTGCGGCGAAGGCATCCAGGGCCTCCTGGATCGCCACCTTCAGCGTGTTGAATGCGACACCGGCGGCGCGGCGATCCTCGGCCGGCAGCGCCCGCAAGGCGCCCTGCAGCGCGGCGACGGGCTCGTCCTTGAGGGCATTCAACTGGCCTTTGGCGACGTCGAGACGCGTGGACGGCTCGAGTTCATCCAAGAGGGTGCGGCACGCCTGTGCCAGCGACTCGGTCTGCGCGAGGTAATCGGAGAGGATCACGGATGGGATCGGAGTCGGGTACGCAAAGGGCCGGCACCTCGCGGCGCCGGCCCCTGCAACTTAATCGCGAACGGGCTTAGGCCGCGCTCTTGGCGTCGATCGCCTTGCGCACCTGCTCGGCGATCGCCGCAAACGCCTCCGGCTCACGCACGGCAAGATCAGCGAGCACCTTGCGGTCGATCTCGATGCCGGCCGCGTGGAGGCCGCTGATGAAGGCGCTGTACGACATGTCGTGCTGACGGGCCGCGGCGTTGATACGCACGATCCACAGGCGACGGAACTCGCGCTTCTTGTTCTTGCGGTCACGGTAGGCATAGCGCCAGCCGCGCTCGACGGTTTCCTTGGCAGCCTTCCACAGCTTGGAGCGGCCACCAAAGGCGCCCTTGGCGTGCTTGAGGATCTGCTTCTTGCGCTTGAGACGAACGACGTTGGATTTGACGCGTGGCATAGTAGGAGATCCTCAGGCCAGGATGAGACGCTTGATGCGCTTCGCTTCGCCGTTGGTCTCGACGATCGCAGGGCGGCGGAGATTACGCTTCCGCTTGGCGTCCTTCTTGGTCAGGATGTGGCTCTTGTACGCCTTCAGGCGCCGCACCTTCCCCGATCCTGTCACGGAGAAGCGCTTCTTGGCGCCGCTGTGGGTCTTCATCTTCGGCATGATTCGCTCACGGCTCTGGTCAACCGCCCCAATGCGAGGCGGCCCTGCAAGTTGAAACGCGCGCCCTTACTTCGGCGCGAGAATCATCGTCATCGACTTCCCTTCCATCGTCGGCGCGCTCTCGATCTTGGCCAGATCAGCCAGATCCACCGCCACCCGATCCACCACCTGACGTCCCAACTCAGGGTGGGCGATCTGACGGCCACGGAACATGAGCGTCACCTTCACCTTGTTGCCTTCCTCGAGAAATCGACGCGCATGACGCGTCTTCGTCTCGAAGTCGTGATCGTCGATCCCCGGGCGGTACTTGACCTCCTTGAGATGGATCACGTGCTGCTTCTTCTTCGCGAGTCGTGCCTGCTTGGCCTGTTCGAACTTGAACTTCCCGTAGTCCATGATGCGGACCACCGGGGGCCGAGCCGCCGCCGCCACCTCCACCAGATCGAGTCCCAGATCCTGGGCCATCGAGAGGGCCGTATCGACCTCCAGAATCCCCAGCTGACTGCCATCGGCACCGATCACGCGAACAGGGCTGATCCGGATTTGCCGGTTCACCCGTGGCGGACGCTTCGTCGAATCCTGAATAGGCCGTACTCCGGTAAGAAGAAACGAAAAACGCGAACCCCGAGATGGAGTCCGCGTCGCAAACGGCGTTCCGCCCGGGCATGACACCATGCCCGAACCGCCGCGTCGATGGACTCCAGCAGCACACCTCCGTCGGACAAGCCGAACGAGAGGGCCGAAGGGTGGAGACGGCGTCGCTGCCGACTCGCTTCTCGATTGTCCCGTCCCGAGAGACAGGCCCCGCACTAGCGGTAACCACAGAAACGTAGAGGAAAACGCGGAAAGGTCAAGCCTGCCAAGGCCTTACCGTGCGGATTCCGCGCCGTTCCACACCGCCCGCCTTACTCCGCCAGCCGATACGCCTTGCCATCGTGCGCCAAACGGCCGAACCCCGTCGTGGCATCATGCTCGAACATCAGCAGCCAGTCGTCCCGGAGCGCCTCCGCCAGGAGGGCCCGCTTCGATTCGAGCGTTACCAGCGGCTCCACGTCGTACCCCATGATCCAGGGGAGCGGCAGGTGATGCGTCGTGGGGATCAGATCCCCGAGAAAACAGGCCGTCTCGCCCCCCGAACGCAGCACCACGCTCTGGTGATGTGGCGTGTGCCCGGGGGTCGGCCGCACCTCGATCCCGGGGAGCAGCTCCCGCCCCCCCTGCACCACCTCCAGCTGCCCCGACGCCACCAGCGGGACCCAGTTCGCCGGGAAGTAACTGGCCGCCGTCCGCTCGTTCGTGTGCTCGGCATAGTCCTTCTCCCCGCCCTGCACCACATACCGGGCCTTCGGAAAGACCGGCAGCACCTCGCCCGTCGGCGCGCGCCACGTATTACCACCGGCATGATCGAAATGCAGGTGCGTATTGATCACCAGCGCAATGTCCTCCGGCGAGAACCCCGCCGCTCGAATCCCGTCTTCAAGCGCCGTGCGCCCTTCGGCGCCCGCGTTCTCGATCCCGTAGATGTCGAGAAACTTGGCGTCCTCCTTGTTTCCCAACCCGGTATCGATCAGGACCAGCCCGTGATCGTGCTCGATGAGCAGACAGCGCATCCCCAACGGGATCCGATTGCGCGCGTCGGCGGCAAGGCGACGTTCCCACAGGGTCTTGGGGACGACGCCGAACATGGCGCCCCCGTCCAATTGCTGGCCGCCAGCCTGAATGGCATGGACACGCCAGCGGCCGATCATGCGGGTCTCGAGAGCAGGGAGCGGAACACTCACGCGCTGGTATCCTTGGTCACGGGAAGAGGGAAGGCACGGCGACGGCGATCAACGGCGGTTTGGCGCGGACGACGGATCGGGCGGGCGAGCACAGCATCCAGCTCACTCCAACTCCGGATCCCCTCCTCCTCGGCCAGTTCGAGCATGCGGCAGAGCGCCTGGGCGGTCGCTACCGCGTCGCCCGCGGCCCGGTGGCGCGCCTCGATCGTGAGGCCGAGAAATCGCGTGACCTCGTCGAGGGAGCGACGGGACAACTCCGGAAGGAAACGACGGGCCATGCGGACCGTGCAGAGACGCGGCCCCTGCAGGTCGTCGCCAGTGCTGCGACGGACTTCCCCGCTCACGAAGCGCCAGTCGAAGGTGGCGTTGTGTGCAACAAAGACACGGCCGGCGAGTCGTTCGCGGATTTCCTGGACGACCTCACGAAACGGCGGCTGGTCGCGGACCATCTCCCAACTGATCTGTGTCAGCGCCGTGATATACGGGGGGATTGGCCGCTCCGGATTCACCAACCGGCTGTACACGTCGCCCACGCGTCCGCCCTGCACATGCACGACGGCGATCTCGGTTATCCGGTCACCGGCCGACGCACTCGTGCCCGTGGTCTCAACGTCCACCACGGCGAATTCCGCGTCGCGCAAGGCAACGAGCGGCAACGCGGGCGCGACATCAGCCACTCCGGCGTGGGGTAGCGCGCCAGCCGCCGCACGCAGGCTCCAGAAGCCGTTCGCACGCTGTTCGAATTCCGGCAGATGGCCGAGCAGCGCCACGGCCATCCGTTCGGCCGCCTCACGCTGCAGACGCTCCACCTGACAGACCTGACGCATGAGCGTCACGGCGTCCAGCGGCCCGGCGGCGAGCGCCGCGGCCGCACGGGCGGACAGCGTGGTCGGACGAGGCGTGAAGGAGGTGCCGTGCACACGGTAGAAGATAGCGGCGGTGCTGGTGCAACGGCGTACCCATCCCTACCTTTGTGAAGAATTTCACAAGCCCAAGCACCCGCCGTGAAACGCATCGCCGATTCCACCATCCGCCGCCTTTCGATGTACCTCCGCTATCTGGAGGATCTCGATGGCCGTGGGCAACTGACCGCGTCGAGCGATGAACTCGCCCAGCTCTGCGGCACCACCCCGGCTCAGGTGCGCAAAGACCTGTCCTTCTTCGGGTCGTTCGGCAAGCGCGGCCTCGGCTATCCCGTCCACGAACTCACAGCGCACCTCCGGGAAATCCTCGGACTCGAGCACGAGTGGAAGGTGATCATTGTCGGCGCTGGCAAGATCGGCGCAGCCCTCGCCAACTACCGGGGCTTTCGGCAGCGGGGCTTTACCGTTGTCGGCGTGTACGACAACGACCCGCGAAAAGTCGGAACACCGTGGGGGGAGTCGGTGGTCCGTTCGATGGACCAGCTGGACCATGATGTTGCGCACGAGGAGGTCCGGATGGCGGTCCTGGCCATTCCGTCAGAAAACGCCCAACAGGTCGTCGATCTGTTGGTGCGCGCGGGCATTCGCGCCATTCTCAACTTCGCGCCGGCCCAGATTGCCGTGCCCCCACAGGTCTCGCTGCAGTCGGTGAACATGGCGATGGAGCTGGAAAGGCTGTCATTCGAACTCACCCACGGCGAGTCGATTCAAGCGGTCGCGGGATAGTTCGCCCACCCCGCGTTGTGTCGGTCAGGCCGACGCCGTGCCTGCCGGTGGAGCGATCTCGGCGAGTGCCCGTACGAGCGCGGCGAACGATTCGGGGGACAGCGTTTCCGGCCGCACATCCGGCGACAACCCACACGCCGCCACCACGGCAGCCGCGCGCTCGGCATCGAGCGCCGCCACGGTGCGTACCACCCGCACAAGCTGCTTGCGACGCAACCCGAACGCCGAGAGCACGAAGCTGCGATACCGCCGTTCAAGCGCCGCCTCGATGACCGGCTCCGCGCGCGGTCGCACCCGCACCACGGCCGAGTCGACCGCGGGCGGCGGCATGAACGCGCCTGGTGGAACCTTGCGCACCAGATCGACGGTGGTCACGGCCTGCAGGTTCACACTCAGCGCACCGTAGGTCTTGTCCCCAGGAGGCGCCGCCATGCGCTCGGCCACTTCCTTCTGCACGAGGTACACCGCCACATCGGGACGAGGATG
>JBDKIJ010000253.1:0-5491 GCA_039797155.1 Gemmatimonadota bacterium
CTGTATCCGGGGCAGTCGAGTCGGAAGAATACGATCGGCGACCGGCGGGTCATCGCGAACGTGGCCCCAGCACAGATGCGGGCGATTCAACGCCGCTATTACGTGCCAAACAATTGCGTGCTGATTGTCACCGGTGACGTGAACCCGCAGCGCGTCTTCGCGATGGCGGACTCGATCTTCGGTACGTGGCCGCGTGGCGATGATCCCTTTACGGCCGATCCGATCCCGCCGATTCCGGCGCTGGACGGGAACAAAGCGGTCATCGTCGAGGAACCGATCAATGCCGTGGCCGTGCTGCTCCAGTGGCAGGGGCCGAGTGTCGGAAAGGATCCCGCAGCAACGTTTGCAGCGGACGTCTTCAGTGATGCACTCAACACCCCCGGCTCGACCTTCCAGAAGAATCTGGTGGATTCCGGGTTGTGGCAGGCGGTCGGGGTGAACTACTACACGCTGAATCAGGTTGGCCCGATCTCCATCAGCGGCCAGACCTCACCGGAGAAGTTCCGCGCGGCCATGGCGGCGCTGGAGAAGGAAATCGCGCGCTTCACCGATCCCACCTATGTGACCCCACGCGAGTTGGATGCCGTGAAGGCTCAGCGGACCGTGTCGAGCGCCTTCGGCATCGAAAAGGCGTCGGAAATTGCGCACACGATCGGCTTCTGGTGGAGTGTCGCGAACCTCGACTACTTCATGGGCTACACCGACATGATGGCGCAGCAGCGCATCACGGACCTGATGCGCTACACACGCACCTACGTTGCCGGGAAACCACGCGTGACGAGCGTCCTGCTCAGCAGTGAAGCGCGTCGGGCGATCGGACTCACCGAGCGCGAATTGCTCACGCCGCGCACCTCCGGAGGTGCCCGATGAGGTCATGCATGACGACGCGTGTACGGGCGTGGATGGCGGTCCTGCTGCTGGTCACGGCGCCACTCCCGACGGTCGGTGCACAGCCCGCCGATTCGCTCACGACGAAGTTCGAGGTTAGCGGGATTCCGGTCATCTTGCGCAAGGTGACCGCGAACAATGTGGTGGCGGCGAACCTCTATCTACTTGGCGGCGTGCGTCAGCTGACGCCAGCCACGCAGGGGATCGAATTGCTGCTGCTCGAGGCCAGCGAACGCGGAACGCAGAAGTATCCGCGTGATCTGTTGCGGACGAAGATGGCGCGGCTCGGGAGCGCGATCGGCGTGAGCGCTGGCGTCGATTGGACAACGGTCGGGCTCCGGTCGACGGTGTCCGGTTTCGATAGCACGTGGGCCATCATGGCCGATCGCCTGATGGCGCCACGCCTGCTGCCTGCTGATGTCGAGTTGGTTCGCGAACAGTTCGTCACCGCGGTTCGTCAGCAGAAGGATAGTCCTGATGCGTTACTCGACTTTCTCGCGGACAGTATCGCGTTCACCGGCCATCCCTATGGGCTCGACCCCGCTGGGACCGACGCCTCGCTGACCGCGCTGACCGTGGCGGATCTCCAGCGGTACCAGCGCGAACAGATCGTCACCTCCCGGATGTTGCTGGTCGTGGTGGGAAATATTTCGCGCGCTAAGGTCGAGGCGCTTGTGCGTTCTACCATCGGCCGGTTGCCGCGCGGGCAATATGCCTGGACCCTCCCCGATCCACCGGCCGATCTGCCGGCGGCCTTCACCACGGCCAGGCGTACGCTGCCGACGAACTACCTGCAGGGCTACTTCCACGGCCCCAAGGCGTCGAGCAACGACTCGCACGCGCTACGCCTTGCGTGCGCTGTCCTCTCGGGGCGGCTGTTCGGGGAGATTCGTCAGCGCCGCAATCTTTCGTATTCCGTCAACGCCCCGTTCGTCGAGCGCGCCTTCTCGGTGGGGGGACTCTACGTCACCACCACCCAGCCCGATGACGTGCTGGCCATCATGCAGCAGCAGGTGCGCGCGCTGCAGGAGGGGATCATCACGGAGGACGGGCTCGATCGGCTGGTGCAGCAGTTCATCGTCACGTACTTCCTCGACAACGAAACGAACGCGGATCAGGCCAACCTGTTGGCACGCGCCGAGTTGTATCAGGGCGATTACCGCCGAGCGAATCGGTTCGTGCAGGAGCTGCGTGCCGTGACGCCGCTCGACATCCAGCGCGCCGCTCTGACCTACATGAAGCAGATCCGTTGGGCGTATGTTGGCGACCCGCAGCGAGTGACCCCGGCGCGGCTGCTCCGCTTTTGAGTCGCCCACTCCGCGCGCTCGGCGTCGATCTCGCCGTGCGCGATGCCCGTGACGTCGGGGCCGCCATTGTGGGCGATGATGGAGTGCAGCATATCCCCATCACGTGGCATGGACGCCCCGAGGCGGCCACGCTGACCCGCTGGATTCGTGACGTGGCGGCTGCGTATGCGGTTCAGGTTGTCAGCATCGATGGGCCGCTCGGGTGGAAGGGGCCGGACACCGATTCGCTGCATTGTCGTCGCAGTGAGCGGGTGGTGCGGGCTCCGGGTAAGACGGGGCTCCCGCCCGATGGCGTGAAGCCGGCGACCTATCTGGGCTTCACGCGACTGTCGATCGCCCTGTTTGAACGCCTCACCATCGATGGCACCTGGCGATTGCCCGGGGACCCGCGAGGTGAGGCGCCTCCTGCCGTGCTCGTGACGGAGTGCTTCCCCACCGCGATCTGGCGTGGCCTCGGGGTGCCCCCATTGCCGGGAAAGAGCAAGGCGACCGGTCGTGATGTGGAACAGGCGGCCATGCGTCTGGCATCTGCCACCGGATTGACGATGCCGGCGGCCGTTTCGCACGATGCGCTGCAGGCTGTGGTTGCGGCGTATGCCGGATGGCGACTCGCGCACCGCGACCCTCGGGTCCATCTGGCGGGCGATCCCCCATTCCGTCTCGACGGCGCGTGGCGCGAGGGCTATATCCTATCCATCGCGCCAACCGGTGGTGGCTGACCGCGCGGCGAACAGCTCGACTCACCGCTCGATTCACTTCTCTCGATCTCTTTCGCCATGGCAGACTCCTATTCCCGCCGCGACTTCGTCGGCGACAGTGCGAAGCTGGCGCTCGGTGCCATGATCGTCCCGCGTGTGGTCCTCGGCGGTCAGGGTTATCAGGCACCCAGTGACACGCTCAACATCGCGTGTGTCGGGATCGGCGGCATGGGGATGAACAACATGGCGCAGATGCTCACCGAAAACATCGTGGCAGTGTGCGATGTCGATTTCGGCTACGTCGAGCGCGGCTTGCAGGGGCGGCTCAAGCCCCGCGATGGCAAAGCGCCGACGCCGGAGAACGTGAAGCTTGGCGAAGCCTACGAGAAGGCGGCCAAGTATGCGGATTTCCGCGAGATGCTCGAGAAGCAGAAGGATATCGACGCCGTAATGATTGCGACCCCCGATCACTTGCATGCGCCGATTGCGCTGGCCGCCATGCAGTTGGGCAAGCATGTGTATGTACAGAAGCCGCTGGCGTACTCGGTGCACGAGACGCGACTGCTGGCCAAGGCCGCCGCCGCGAACCCCAAGTTGGCCACCCAGATGGGGAACCAGGGGCATTCGATGGAAGGCACCAAGCGCGTTAACGAGATCATTGCGGCGGGTGTGCTCGGCAAGATCAAGGAAGTCCACGTGTGGACTGATCGACCCGTCCGGTACTGGGCGCAGGGGATTCCGCGTCCTCGTCCAGCGGGACAGGCCACGCCAGCCTTCCCGGCACGTCCGCAGTGGAACATGGGCACCGTGGAGAATGCGCTGCGCTACGCGATGGCCCAGAACGATTCGTCGCCGCCACCGGGGATGAATTGGGATCTCTACTGCGGTCCCGCGCCGATGATCCCCTATCATCCGGTGTATCACCCGTTCGCGTGGCGTGGCTGGGTGGACTTCGGTGTCGGGTCGATCGGCGATATGGGCGCCCATCTCATGGATCAGCCGTTCACGGCGCTCGGCCTCACCTATCCGACCAGCATCACCGCCTCATCAACGCCGTGGGGGGGCACCCCGCAGCAGCCGGCAACCTATCCCCTGGCCATGCAGGTCCAGTATGAATTCCCGGCCGTCGGCAAGCGCGGCCCGGTCACGATGTACTGGTACGATGGCGGCATGCTGCCGCCGCGTCCGGAGATGATGCCGGTGGATGAGCCGATGGTTTCGCCGGGGAGCGATGGCGGCGGCGGCATCTTCATCGGCGAGAAGGGGTGCATGTTCTACGAGACGTACGGTAACAATCCGCGCATCTTCCCGCTCAAGTTGCGTGAAAAGGCGGCGAAGGTGCCGAAGACGGAAGCCCGCATCACCGTCTCGCACGAGCAGAACTGGATTCAGGCGTCGAAGGGGCTGACGGCCTCGAGCTCACCATTCTCGCAGGCCGCGCCACTCACGGAAGCCATGCTCCTGGGCATCGTCGCGCTGCGCGCCGGACAAGGGCGCAAGATTCTCTATGATGGCGCGAACATGACCGTCACCAACGCGCCGGAAGCCAACCAGTATCTCACGCGTCCGTATCGCGAAGGGTGGGCGCTCTAGCTCACTCCTCCGACGCATACCGTTCGTTGCCGATCTCCTGATCGGCCAACGTCGGTTTCGGACGGATGATTTCGACCTCCTCGATGCCGTGCATGGCATCGGGGACTTCGGTCAGCATCGACTCCGGCTCGAGGAGGGCTGGCGTGTCGAGCGCATCATGCACCTCCAGATCGTCGAAGGCGTCGCTCGTGTATTCGTCGATCAGCAGCCCCTCGTCATCGCGGAGTTCGCCCGCGGCCGCGAGCGGGTCCGGCTTCCCTTTCGCGAGACGTAGGTCACTCGGATCGAGGGGTCTCGTTTCGTCCTGCTTTTGATCACGTCTCGCCATGCCGACTCCTGTCCATGATGGAGTCGGTGGGGCAAGAAGCGCGCCTGCTTGATTGGTGAATTCGTCGCTATGACGCGCGCAGCGCCAGCACCGCCTGGATGTCCTGCCACGTGCCCCCGGTGGCGCGCACGGCGACAAGCGCATGATACAGGAGGTCGGCCGCTTCCTCGGCGGCGCGCTCGCGATCACCATCGACGCAGGCGGTCGCAAGCTCAACGGCTTCTTCGCCCAACTTCTTGAGCCGCAGGTTCCGGTTGGCGAGCAGCCGTTGCGTGTAGCTGGGAGCGTCCGGCTTGTCCGCGGTCTGCATCCGTGAAGCAATCGTCGCGTCGAGTGATGCAACCACGTCGGGTGTCATCGCTTCATCGCGAAAGCAGGAGTGCGTCCCATCGTGGCAGGCGGGGCCGGCGGGTTCGACGCGCGCGAGCACGGCATCGCGATCACAATCAGCAGTCAGCGAGACGACGCGCTGGACATTCCCACTCGTGGCCCCCTTGTGCCACAAACCGCGTGAGCGGGAGCGATAGTGCATCTCGCCGGTGCGGCATGTGACCTCCAGTGCTTCGCGATCCGCATGGGCCACCATCAGCACCGCGCCGGACCGGACATCCTGGGTGACCACCGTCACGAGACCGTTGCCCTTGGTGAAGTCGAGCTGATCGAGATCGAATGAAATG
>JBDKIJ010000254.1:0-5383 GCA_039797155.1 Gemmatimonadota bacterium
GGCGATGTGACCACGTGGGAACGCGGGCTGGCGGCGCTTCACTCATGGACGGGGAATCTAATGCAGCCTCGACCGGGTAACGGGGGCTGTGCTTTCGTGTGTCTGGGTATTCCCCGACTCCGCGCATCGCGCTCGTGGCGCATATTTCCCGCGTCATGACGACTCCCTCCACGTCGGCCGCCGCCGTGTCCACCACGCCGGCGACTGTACCCGCGCCCGCGACCGCGACCGCGACTGCCCCCGCGACCCACGCCTCGCAGCGACTCGCGCAGCTCGGGCTGGTCATCAATGCAGTGCTGGCCGTGGTGAAGCTCGTCGCGGGGCTCTTGGGCAACGCGTACGCGCTGGTCGCCGATGCCATCGAAAGCTCGGCGGACATGGTCGGCTCGCTGGTGGTGTGGGGCGGGCTGCGTATCGCTTCACGCGATCCCGACGAGCAGTATCCGTGGGGGTACGGGCGGGCGGAAACGATTGCAGGCGCCGTCGTTGCCGCGCTCATGCTTGGGGCCGCCGCAGGCATTGCCATCGAAGCAATCGATGCGATCCGTACCCCGCATCAGCCGCCGGCCGCCTGGACGTTGGTGGTGCTGGCCCTGGTGATCGTGACCAAGGAACTCCTGGCCAAGCGCGGATTGGCCGTGAGCGAAGACACCGGGAGTTTCGCCGGCGCGGTGGATGCGTGGCATCATCGCTCGGACGCGATCACCTCGGGGGCTGCCTTCATCGGCATCGCGATTGCGGTACTGGCCGGCCCCGGCTACGAGGCGGCCGATGATTGGGCCGCGCTCGTGGCTGCGCTCGTGATCGCCATCAACGGCATCCTCCTCCTGCGGACCGCCTTGCGTGACCTCATGGATCGCAGTCCGTCGCCGGACATTCTCGAGCACGTCGCCTCGGCGGCGCGTGGGACTGAGGGCGTGCAGGCCATTGAGAAGCTCAAGATCCGGAAGAGCGGGACCGCGTATTACATCGACATCCATGTGCAGGCCGATCCGGCCATGTCGTTGCATGAGGCGCATATCCTGTCAGGTCGCGTGAAGGGAGCGATCCGCCAGCGCGTGCCCGCCGCCGTCGGCGTGCTGATCCATATGGAGCCCTTCGAACCGACGGAGGGGGCATGAGCCACACCCCGACCTTCCACGAGCTGAGTCGTGCGGAATGTGAAGCGCTGCTGACGTCACAGCACGTCGGGCGCATGGCGTTCGCGTTTCGCAATCGCGTGGACATCGAACCCGTCCACTTCGTCTATCGCGACGGCTGGATCTACGGGCGCACGCAGCCGGGCACCAAGCTGTCCGTGCTGGCGCATCATCCGTGGGTGGCCTTCGAGGTGGACGAAGTCGACGCGCTGTTCGATTGGCGCAGTGTCGTGGTGCATGGCCGCGTGGAGTTTCCGGATGCCGAGCGTGGCCCGCGCGAGCAGCAGCGGCTCGACCACACCCGCCGCGCGCTGCAGTCGCTCCTGCCGTTGGCGTTCACCGATGCGGACCCGACCCCACATCGCGATGTCCTGTTCGCCATCGCGGTCGAGGACATGACCGGCCGGGAGGCACGGTCGTGATCGCTTGCGTGTTCGATTGCGTGATGGTCCACGTGTCGCAGGCGATCTAGTGCGTCGTCTGTTCGCGTCGTTGCGGTTCGCGAGGGTCGCCCTTGGGTGCCTCGCGGCGGCTGCGGCTCCGTGTCAGTCGCAATCACCCCCGCCCACGTTGCGTCAGGCCACGCTCTGGAGCGTTGCCCCCTCGGGGGTGCCGATGACGACGAACGCCGAGCGCGTGTTCGATGTGAGTGCCGAGCTGCGCTCCTCGACGGTGTACGACATGTCGTTCGACGCGCAGGGGATTCCGTGGATCGGGACGGAAGAGGGGCTGTATCGCTATACGGGCAGTCAATGGCGCCGCGAAGCCTTGCCGGAGATCGTGCCGCAGCAAACCGTGCGGGCGCTGCTCTGGGCGCGTGACGGCTCGCTCTGGGGGGCCACACGGCGCGGCATCTTTCGTCGCGCGCCGAACGGTCAGACGCAGTTCTACGATGAGCAGGCCGGGGTGGTTGGCGGTCTCGCGTACTCGCTGATCGAAACGCGTGCCATCGACGGGACGTGGCGCATCGTCGCCGGCTTGTACGATGGCCCGGCCTACTTCGATGGCACGCGCTTCGTCCTCATGAAGATCCCGGACGCGCCACCGCCACGCGGTGTGATGGTGGCCGAAACGATCGGTCCTGACGGGACCGCCGCACTCTGGTCGGCGGACGCGGTGGGCGGGGTCGCTCGTTTCGAACGTGGTCGATGGCGCACCTTCGGTCCACGCGATGGACTCGATATCGATGGCGCGCAGGCGTTCACCGTGTCGACCACACCAGGGACCGCTCCGCTGTATGTCGCCGGCGTGCGCGGCGTGTATGCCTACACGCGCGAGGGGGCGGTCGAACGGTTCGTGCGCGTACCGGGTTCACCGCAGGGCGCGATACGGGCCGCGGTGGTCCCGACCGGCGCGCGCGACCACGAGCTCTGGGTGGGGACGGGGGAGGGACAGCTGCTCCGCTATCGGGACGGCCAGTGGTCGGAGGTGCCCACTCGCGTCGCGCAGCGGCGGGGTGCGGTGCTGCTGCTGCGCACGGTCGAGGGACATGGGCAGGGCGTGTCCGTCTACATGTCCACCCGGTCGGGGTACCTCGGCCGCTTGCAAGTCGGCACGGCGCTATCGATCCCCTCGCTGCCGACGGACGCCAGTCGACTCACGGCGGCCTTGTTTGCGGAGCGCGCCGCCGACGGGCACGATGCCCTCTGGCTGATCGGTGATACCCGCACGGTGGTGTACGTGCACAGCGATGGCCGCACGACGCGCTATCCGGTGGAGGCGAGTCCGGACAATCGCTCGATGGTGTTTCCGAGTCAGATCGGGCGCTTCCCGGCGGTCCCACCGCGCCGCCGCAGTGCCTCGATGCCACGCAGCGCTACCGACGGCGTCATGCTCGCGGTGCAGGGGGGCGTGCCTCGGCGCTTGACCGGTCGGCAGTTCGCGACGATCGCCGACGGACTGGCCGGTGCCCGCGTCCAACAGATGCTACGGGCCGAGCTTCCCGATGGCACGGACCGGCTCGTGGCGGCGACCACGCGTGGGCTGTTCTTCTGGACGGGCTCTGCGTGGGTGCGTGATGCGACGGCCACCCGCACGCTTGGGGACTCCGTATTTGTCAGCGCGGTGGCCACAGGGCGCGAGGCGGGGGAGCGGGTGCTCTATCTGGGCACACCACGTGGCGTGCTCGTGCAGACCGCGACGGGGACGCGGCTCGAGCCAATGCCGGTTGCGACGCCCACCATGCGTGAACTCCGCGTGCTGCGGTTGTGCTCGCAAGGTGACGGCAGCGTGGGATCACATGTCTTCGCCCTCGCGCAGGATCGTGGTGTCTTCTGGCGTCCGGCCGGAGCGCGTGCGTGGCAGCCGCTGCCGACCCGTCTGCGTCGCAGCATGTCCGATGCGTCCGGCGTCGATCTCCTCTGCCTTGAGAAGGGACGGGTTCTCGTCGCCACGCCCACCGGACTGTCGCTACTCGAGACGGCGGCGGACACGGCGGGATGGCAGGTGCGCGCGCAGGTTACCGATGCCGATGGATTGCCGGGGAGTACGATCAATCGCGCCGCAACATCGGGAACCGCGGGTTTCGTGTGGGTGGGGACCGCCTTCGGCATCGGGCTGGCCGATCTCGAGCGCGCGAAGCAGCGCATACCGCCGACCCTCGTCGTGCGAGTCAGCTCGCAGGCGGGACTCAGGTCGATCCTCCCGGATTCCGTGGTCCCCGCCGGCGATGATGATATCGAAGTGGACGCGGCGCTCCTCACCTACCACCGCGAGGAGGCCACGCGATTCAAGGTGCGGTTTCGCGCCGAGTCGTGGAGGGAGGAGAACGCTGCGAGCGGGAGTGATGACAGTCCACCGGACGAACGGGAATGGCTGGCCTCGTCCACGCGCAACTTCCTCGACCTCGCGCCAGGCAGATATGTGCTGGCGGTGTGGGCGTACGATTGGACCGGGCGGGAGTACGGGCCGGTCGTGCAGCGGTTCACGGTGTTGGCGTCGGTGTGGCGTCGGTGGCCGGCGCTCGCATTGTATCTGATCTTCGCATCCTCACTTGGTGGCCTCGCGTATCGGTGGCGACGGCGGACACTGGCCGAGGCCGAGCGTGAGCGGCGGGACACGGAACGGCAGGTCGCGGCTGAGCGTGTGCATTACGAGGAGCAGATCCGCGAGGCGCAGAAACTCGAGTCACTCGGTACGCTGGCCGGTGGTGTGGCGCACGACTTCAACAATCTGCTCGGCGTCATTCGTGGGAATGCCGAATTGGCGCGCACGGCGTTGCGGAAGGGGCGCTCGGGGGAGGATCAGCTCGGGGCGATTCTCGATGCGAGTGATCGCGCGCGGGACATCGTGCGACAGATCCTCACGTTCAGTCGGCGATCGTCACCGACGCGGGATTTCGTGAATCTGCCGCTGCTGGTGCGCGATCTGCAGCCGCTGTTGCGGCGGATGGTGCCGCGGAGCGTGCAGTTGGCGTTCGAAGGGTTGGATGGGGTGCACGTCATTCGTGGTGACACGACGCAGCTGCAGCAGCTGCTGCTCAATCTGGTGTCGAATGCGGAGCATGCAATTCGGGGTCGAGATCGGCAGGTGATCACGATTACCCTGGGGGCCCGCACGGTTGCGTCGGAGGCGCCGGTGCCCAACGGTGATGTGGTGGTCTTGCGCGTCAGCGACACGGGGGCCGGGATGAGTCCCGAGGTCCGAAGTCGGGTCTTCGAGCCGTTCTTCACGACCAAGCCCACGGGTGAAGGGACGGGGTTGGGGATGGCGGTGGTGCACGGCATTGTCGTGTCGCATGGCGCGCGCGCCGAAGTGATGAGTGATGTGGGGGCGGGCACCACGTTCGAGATCCTGTTCCCGCGCGTGGCCGTTTCGACCTTGTTCGACGAGGGGTTGGATCCGTCGATGATCGATGAGGTGGAGCCGCGCGTAACGCCGCCGATGGCGATTCCAGCGATATCGTCTGATGGGATGGCGCCATCGGGTGGCACGCTGGTGGTGGCCGGGGTGGCGCCCGAAACGGTCCGGACCCCGGACGGCGGCGTGGCGGTCGCGGATGACCTGCCAGATCGGGGGGGGGCGTCGATTCTTGTGGTGGATGACGAGCTGGCGGTGGCGCAGGTTGTGGCGCAGGCGCTCGCGCAGGCCGGGCACGCCGTCCAGATCTTCACGAAGCCGGAGGAAGCGCTCGCGGCCGTTCGCCATGCATCGACGGCGGTCGATCTGCTGATCACCGACCAGACGATGCCGGGGTTGACCGGTGATCAGTTGGCGGAGGCGGTGCACGTGCTTCGCCCGAATGT
>JBDKIJ010000255.1:0-3468 GCA_039797155.1 Gemmatimonadota bacterium
GTCGTGACGTACTCGTGCTCCTTCGTGTAGCGCAGATTCGCGGGAATGTTCGACACAGAAGACTCCAGAGGACTTCAGAAGGGTGGTAGTGCGTGCGTCAGGGCGAAGTATCCGCTCCCGAAGCGGGTTGCGGAAGCGGGGGTGGCCAATCCGGCCCGGTCAGTACGGGCCACAGCGCCTCGACCCGGGCGCGGAGTGCCTCCGGCGTCCCGTCATTGTCGATGATCCAATGGACGCGCCCCCGTTTGCCGGCGGTGGGCCATTGGGCGTCGATCATCGACTGGGCGACAGCGGGGGAGAGTCCCCGGTCGCGAATCAGCCGCGCCTTCCGGACCGCTTCGGGGGCGTCCACCAGGAGGATGGCATCGAAGGCGTGCTCGAGGCCGACTTCGAAGAGGAGCGGAATGTCCGAGATGACCAGGGGATCACCACGTTCCCGTGCCGCTGCGACCGCGTCATCCCGCAGCCGCCGAACTCGGGGATGCACGATGGCGTTGAGCGCCTCACGCGCGACGGGATCGGAGAAGACGCGGGCCCGGAGAGCTGCGCGGTCCAATACGCCGTCGTTCGACACCACGGATGGACCGAATTGCTCCACGACGGCCTCGAAGCCGTCGGTCCCTGGGGCAACCGCTTCCCGTGCCAACTGATCGGCATCGATGATGGTGGCACCATGCGCCGCCAGCAGATCGGCCACGGTGCTTTTCCCGGACGCGATGTTTCCGGTCAGCGCGAGATGGCGTGTGGTCCGCATCGACATGCGGGAAACATAGTGCTCGGCGCACGCCACCCAACGCAGAACGGGCCCAGCAGGCCCGTTCCTTTTGTAGCAAAGCGTTCCGCGCCAGGCGGCGCCCGACCGCAGGGCCTTAGGCGGCCGCGGATTCGTGCAGGTCGTCTTCGTGATCCGCGATCTGGCGACGCTTTTCACGGTTGACGAGCAGTTCGCTGATGACCCACTGCGCCCCGCCGCGCTGGCGGATCTGGTGGGGCGTGCAGCCGAGATACCGCTGGCAGGTGTTGCGGAATGCGGAGCCCGACGGGAAATCGAGGGCGCTCGCCACACCGTCGGCGCTGCGGGACCCATCTTCGAGCATGCTGGCAGCCACGATGAGCCGGCCCCACGTGAGGAGCTGATGGGGTGGGGGCAGCTGCGCGCCCTCGAGCCGCTTCGACAGCAGGCGCCGCGACACGGCGATCAGGCGGGCGAGGCTGTCCGGCGTGAGCCGCTCGTGGGCACGCGTCACCGAAAGCATGACGGCATCGCGCACCACACTGCGGAGACCGCTCAGGTGCGGCTTGAGCAGGCTGGCCACACTGCGCGCTTCGGCCTGCTCGAGGAGCGCCTGCAGCAATGGCGGGGTGTCGGTCTCGTCTGCCACGATCAGCACGTCAATGCCGCAGCGGCCCGCATCGAACATGTCTTTCGCCCGTTCGCGCGACACATCGACGTACGCGACCAGCGCGGCCCGAGGGACACGCACCCGGAGCTGACGCACGCGCTCGAAATCCGCGCGGCCGTCGATATACAGGTCGAATACCACCACATTGACCGGACCTCGCTCACAGGCACGCGTCAGCGATGACCAATCTTCGCATGTGACAAACCGATAGCGGTCCCGCGATGCCGCGCGAAGCTTGGCAAGCCGGGGTTCGTGTGCGAGCAGCGTCGCGATCACGCCCATGCGACGTTCCGTTCGTAGGAGGTGGGAGACGGGACCTTCTTGTTCACCGAAAAGACGCCCCACCACGGGCAGGCGTCACAGCCCCGGTCCAAACAGGTGCGGCCCCGGCGGCGGTCCGTCCCTGCGGATGTGGCTCTATGACGGCCCGCGGGGCAGATTTCACCGCCCGTTCCTCAACCGCTCGGAGCCGCCCCATTCCATCCAACCCGCGCATTCCAGCTCTGCTGAATGCCGCCGAACTCCTCGGTGGCGCGCTGCTCGTGCTCGGTCGCGACGGGGAAGTCCGCGGCGTCAATGCGCGGGCGATGGACATTCTTGATGAGCCGCGACTCGCGGAGTCCGATGCCGGGATCGACCTGCTGGCGGAACGGCATCCCGAGTTGGTGGCGTGGTTACGGCGCTCCATGGCCGGAACGAGCGCGGTCCCGTTCATGCTCACGACGTACACGCCCACCGGCCCGCGTCGCTGGACGAGTGTCGTGTCGCTGGCCCCTGGCAGCGATCCGCAGGGCGAGGGGGAAGCGGCTCCCCTGTGGCTGTGGCGCGCGCATGATGTCACCGCCGCGGAGCAGACGGCGCTGGCGTTGGCAGCCTCCGAAGCCCGACTGCGTGGTGTGCTTGATGCGGGCTTCGATGCATTCGTCATCGTGCAGGCGGTGCGCGATGGAGACGGGCGCATCGCCGATTTCGTCATTGTCGATGTCAATGCGCGTGCGGGGGATATGGTCCAGCGCTCCCGCGATGAACTGATCGGCAGGTCGTTGCTCGAGGTGTTCCCGCTCAGTCGGTCATCGGGGCTCTGGGATCAGTGCTGCACGGTGGTGATCATGCGGCGTCCGCTCGAGTCGATGCAACAGGTCCCAACCCCGGACCAGCCGATGCGATGGCTACAGCGCCAACTGGTGCCCGTAGCCGGCGATGCGGTCGCCATCAGCTCGCGTGATGTCACCGAGCAACAACTTGAGCGTATTGCGCTCGAGGCCAGTGAGCTGCGGCATCGCCAGCTGTTCGAAACGAGTGGAGCGGTATTCCTTCTAGTTGAGCGTGAGACCGGGCGCATCATCGACGTGAATCCGTCGGCCGAGCAGTTCTACGGCTGGTCTCGGGCGACGATGCGGGAGATGTTCATCACCGACCTTGAGGCGGTCACCCTCGAGTATTGGCGTGAACTCACGGCGCAGCTCGACGAGGGGACGGGTGGTATTCGCTTGCAGCGCGAGCATCGCATTGCGCGTGGCGAATTGCGGCAGGTGGAAGCCTTCGTGAGCGTCGTGGCCGTTGCGCAGCGGACGGTGCTCCACTTCATCGTGCAGGACATCACGGATCGCGTGCGGGCCGAGCGGCAAGTGCGCGAGTCGGAAGCCCGTTTTCGGGCCGTTCTGTCGGGGATGCGTGAAGGGGTCGTACTGCATGATGCGACCGGCGCCATTCGCGTCCACAATCCGAGCGCCGAGCGAATTCTCGGCCTCACGCGCGAACAGTTGGAAGGGCTGCAGCCGATCGGGTACGACTGGCAGGCGCTACGCGAGGATCTGACGCCGTGGCCCACCGATGAACATCCCGCGTTTCTGGCCCTGCGGACGGGGGAGAGCCAGCCCCGCCAGCTGATGGGGGTTCGACGCGGTGCCGGTGATATCGTGTGGCTCACGGTCACGGCCGACCCGCTGCTGTACCCGGGTGACTCGCGTCCCTATGCGGCGGTCGCGGTATTCACCGACGTCACGGCGGTGCGGGCCTCCGAAGAGCGACTGCGTCAGGCGCAGAAGCTGGAGGCCGTCGCGCA
>JBDKIJ010000256.1:0-3229 GCA_039797155.1 Gemmatimonadota bacterium
CCCACCAGCTCAGGGCTCCCGAACTGCCGCTGGATCTCCACACTCGGCTGAAACCAGGTGCTCAGCCCGAGGTCATTGAGCCGCTGACGCATCCACCACACAACGTCATCAGCCTTGGTCACCCCTGGCGTAATCACCTTGTTCGAGAACGCCTCGGCGATGATCTCCCACGCCACCCGATTCAACTCGCGGAAAGACGGTTCCTCCTCGGGCTGCCGCGCCGCGATGAGGTCAACGGCCAACGCCTCGGCGGGGACCACCTTCGACGCCCACGTGGGCCCCAGCGCACGCAACATCCCATCACGCTCCCCACTCGACAGCCCGTCGGCGAAGGCAAAGACCGACGACGTGTTGACCGCGATCTTCTTCGGCTGCCGCTCGGTGATGACCTGCGTGAGGATGTTCCACTGCTCATCGCCCCACAATTCCGCCTGGCGATCGGTGGAGCGACTCCCGGCGGCGGGCGCGGGTACCGGCTTCATGCTGCGCACGGCCTTGAAGACGTTCCCCTGCGACGTGCCGCCCAGCGCAATGCGCTCGATGCCGGTGGCCCCGCGATCGAAGAACACATAGATCGTGCGGCGGCGCGCAGCGAACGTGGTCGGCGAGGTGATCGCCGTGAAGACGGGATCCTCGTTGTACTCGCGCATCGGCACCACCCACATGTCGACGCCCTCGCGACGCATCAGCGCCGGGAGCGTGCGCTCCATCCGCAGCTCCAGCCAGGCCTGTTGCTTCGCGGCCTGTTCACGCAGCGTGCCGAAGGGACGCAAGGTGTCGGCTGCGGGAGACCCGGAATGCCGTGCGCCCGGCGTGGCCGGGGTGACGACCGGCTGCGCCGACAGGATCGCCGGAAGGGCGATAACCGAGAGTGTCATCGCCGCGCGCGGAGCGAAGAACGGACGGGAGGATCGACGTCGAATCATGGCGAGTTCGGGGATTGGGGGCCGAGCGCACGTTGATCGATGGTCCGACGGACCAGTTGCACGACGGCGCCGAGTATCAGGGAGAACAGCACAACGACAAGGGTCCGTTGCCAGACGGCTTGTCCTGCCATCGACCACCAGTCTGCCCACTGCGCGATCTGGGAGCCGACCCGCTCCTTCTGCATCACGATCAGGAGTGAACTCATACCGAGCTCGGCCATGAGTTCGATGACCAGAAAGCCAAGCACGCGCGGCGGCCATCGTTTGACGGGATAGTTGCCGAGGTGCCACGTCAGCATGCCGCACAAGAAGACGACACCGACCGTGAGCCCGAGGACGAACACCATCCAGTCGCTGCTGGCCAGTATGGTGGCCCGCCATACGCGGAGCACCACGCCGGTGATCCCGGCGGGTTCCAGGGTGCGGATCGCGAAGGCACGGAGCGGATGCAGGTGTTCTTCGCTCCACTGCACGACGTCGCGCGGGAAGAACTGAGGCATACGGGCAAGCTACCGTGGGGGCACTCGGACGCCAGTTCGCCGGGGCTGTCGCGTCAGCGTCCGACGATGTCCAGCAGGAAGCGCAGGCTTTCGGCGGCATGCGTCCGCCAGTACGTCCAGCTATGGCCACCGGGCCATTCGACATATCGATGCGGCACGCCGAGTGCCGTCAACGCGGCGCGGAAATCGCGATTGTGGAGCAACCAGCGGTCATCGGTCCCGACATCCACGAACAGCGCCGGCCACGTGGCCTTCCCCTCGCGAACCCGTTCATCGAGCCGCTGAGCCATCGTGCGCGGATCACGCGCCCACCAGGCGATGCTGTCTGCACCGAATGCGATGCGCTGCGACGGCCAGAGCGAGCCGGCGGCCCGCTCGAACTCCGTAATAGTCTGCGCATAGCGCGGCGCGCTGTCGGCATTGCCGGGGAGCAACCGTGGCGACAAGACCCCGGAGTGACTGGCCGCCGCCGCAAACTGCTCCGGAAAGCTCAGGGCGAGCGTCATCGCCCCGTAGCCGCCCATACTGAGACCAGCGATCGCCCGATGGGCGCGCTCCGCCTTGGTGCGATAGCGTGCGTCGAGATGCCCGAGGATGTCCGAGACGATGTAATCGTCGTAATGCGGCCACGGCACGCAGTAGGTAGCCGCCGGTTCACGCCGCACGGTGTCGGCCGGACAGCGGGTCAGATCAGGGAGCGACGCGGCGGTGGTATACCAGCCATCGTCGCCGTCCGGCATCGCGAGAATGGCTTCGGGCGCCCCCGCGGCGACCAGCGAGTCCATCGTCCGGTGCAACTGGCCGGCTACGGTCCAGTTTTGTTCATTCCCGCCCAACCCGTGCAGAAAAAGCACCACCGGATATCGACGCGTTGGTGCCCGTTCGTAGGACGACGGGAGATAGACCACCAGCGATTTCTTCACACCGAGGGCCCACGCGAAGAGCGTATCGGTGCGCAGCGTGCTGGCGGCACCCTGCGGTGCCGCCTGCGCGGCGATCGTCCGCGCGCCTCCCGTCGTCAGTGCGGCCCCGATTGCGAGGCCAACGGAGACAAGGGCGCAGCGCAATCGCATCATCAGCGGATGATGGTGCCGAGTCGCCCCCACCGGATGTCGGTGAGGAACGGGAGCGGCCGATCACTGTCGTCGGCGTTGTACGAGTAGTACACGAACACGGGGCGCCCGCGCACATTCTCCCGCGGGACGAAGCCCCAATAGCGGCCGTCCTTCGAGTCATAGCGATTGTCGCCCAGCATGAACAGCTGCCCAGGCGGCACGACCAACGGGCCCCAGTCGTCGAGCGTGGGCGACGCCGGCGGATCACCCGCCGCCGTCCCGCGAATCTCGAACGGGTGCTGCCATTGGAAGAGCGGATGCGAGAAGCCGCCGTCCCCCCGCGGATTCTGTTCCGCGGCATATCCCTGTCGCTGCGGCATGCCGTTCACGTAGAACAGCCCTCCGCGCATCCAGATTGTATCGCCCGCCACCGCCACCAGCCGCTTCACCAGCGTCGGATTCGGATCCTCCGGCTGATCGATCTGATTCGGCGATACGAAGACGATGACATCGCCACGCTCGGGTTCGTCGTACCCCGGCAGGTTGATGTCCGTGAACGGCACGTTCGGCCCATACGCCAGCTTGTTGACGAAGAGCCAATCTCCCACCAGCAGTGTCGGGATCATGCTCCCCGACGGGATGCGGTACGCCTCGATGAGGAAGGTGCGAATGGCGAGGAACATCGCCACCGTCAGCAGAATCGCCTTGATGTTTTCCCAGAGGGTCGGGTTCCCACCCGAAGCGGATT
>JBDKIJ010000257.1:0-4812 GCA_039797155.1 Gemmatimonadota bacterium
CTTCGAGAATCTCAGCCCGCTGTCGACCTACCTTGGCAAGCCGGGAAATCCTTCGCTGGGTGGGATCCCGTTCGACGAGTATCGTCGCCGCCAGGCCCAGCACCGGCACGCTGAGGTCCACGCGCTCCTGGATGTCCCCGAATTCATCGAACGCGCGAAGGAGATCTACGGCTACGCCCACTTCGTCTGTGATTCGGGTGGGAGTCTCTGCGAAGTCGTCGACGTACAGGACCCGGAGGATCCGGTCCTCCGCTGCCTCGCCGAACACACCATACTGGTGTACATCCGCGGCACCGAGGCGCACACGCGCATGCTGGTCGAGCGATTCCGGGCGCACCCCAAGCCGATGTATTACCAGCCCGAGTTCCTCGACGCAAAGTGGACAGAGTTCAAGGCGCTGCATGGCGGACTTGCGGACGACGACGTCGATCCCGATGTCTTTGCCGTCTGGGGCTTTGAACAGCTGCTGACGCAACGCATTCCGATCTATGAGGCCATCGCCGAGCGGTATGGCTATACGATCGACATGCATGACATCCCGGCGCTGGCGACCGAGGCCGATATCCTCGACCTGCTCGCCCGCACCATCGACGCCGCCCACTCCCGCTGATCATATCATGAGCCACCCCTCCGGCTCTCGGCTCCGCTCGATCGTCGGCGGATCCATCGGTAATCTCGTCGAGTGGTACGACTGGTATGCGTACTCGGCGTTTTCGCTCTACTTCTCCGCCGCATTCTTTCCCCCCGCCAATCCCACGGTGCAGCTACTGAATGCTGCGGCCGTCTTTGCGGTGGGGTTCTTCATGCGCCCGATCGGCGGCTGGATGCTGGGGCGGTATGCCGACAAGCATGGCCGACGGGCGGCGCTCACGCTCTCGGTCATCCTGATGTGTTCGGGTTCGCTGCTGATTGCGATCACCCCGAGCTATACGACCATCGGCGTGGCTGCCCCGGCGCTGCTGCTGGTGGCCCGTCTGCTGCAGGGGCTCAGTGTCGGTGGTGAATACGGGGCGAGTGCCACCTATCTGAGCGAGATGGCGGGACAGCGCCATCGCGGCTTCTGGTCGAGCTTTCAGTACGTGACGCTCATCGGCGGCCAGCTGCTCGCCCTCGCCGTGCTGTTGACTCTGCAGGCGACCTTGAGCACCGCGCAGCTGCAGGATTGGGGATGGCGCGTGCCCTTCGTGATCGGGGCGCTCTTTGCGGTGGTGGCGATCGGCATGCGCCGGTCGCTGGAGGAGACCAGCGATTTTCAGAAGGATGCGGCGACGCGAGGGCAGCGCACGTCCGCGGCAACCATCCGCGGACTGCTCGAACATCCGCGTGCCGTACTCACGGTGGTAGGACTCACGGCGGGGGGCACCGTCGCGTTCTATACCTTCACCACGTACGCGCAGAAGTTTCTGGTGAACACCGCCGGCTTCACCAAGGAAGAGGCGACCTTCATCAATGCCGTAACGCTGATGGTGTACATCGTCCTGCAACCGATCGTGGGCGGGTTGTCCGATCGGATCGGACGTCGCCCGGTGCTCATGGCGTTCGCGATCATCGGGACGCTCGGGACCGTTCCACTCCTCGAGGCGTTAGCGCACACCCGAACGATCGGTGGCGCCATCGGTCTGCTCCTGCTCGCGCTCACCGCCGTCAGCGGGTACACCGCCATCAACGCCGTGGTGAAGGCCGAACTGTTCCCGACCCATATCCGTGCGCTCGGGGTCGGTCTTCCCTACGCGATCGCCGTGTCCCTGTTTGGCGGCACGGCGGAATACATCGCGCTCTGGTTCAAGAACATCGGCCACGAATCGTGGTTCTACTGGTACGTCACCGCCTGCATCGCGGGTTCACTGATCGTCTACGCGACCATGCAGGAGAGCAGTCGGCTGGGCCATATGGGCGACTGAGTCGCCCATACCTGGCGAATCACCTACGGCCGCCAGATCATGTCACCGCTCGCGTTGCCCACACGGTCGACGGTGTTGACGACCACCCCTTCGATGGTTCCGGCAGCGGAGATTGGCACGGAGGTGACCGAACGCGGCACCAGCCGCTGACGCCAGACGCCGCCGACACGCCAGCGCACGAGGAACCACCAACTGTCGGTGGCCCGATCGGTGATGACGACCGAGAGCGTGGCCCCGCTTCCCGTCACCGTAATGGCGGGATCGGCAGGCGGTACGGCATCCAGCCATGGCGTCGCTGGAGGAAGTGCGTCCTGTGCGTACAAACCGCCTCGCAGCGTACTGGCCCAGCCGCCTCGATCATTCTTCACGCTCGTGGCGTTGTACAAAATGACGCCCGTCGCACCGCCGGCCTTCGTGGACTGCTGCCGCGCGAGATCGGCCTGCGTGGGAATTTCCGACGAGGAAAAGGCGGAGGTCGTGCCATCCTGCACGCGATAGCTCGCCAGCCCTGGCCACAGGTGTCGCGTCATGGTGTTCTGCTGTGCCCACCATTGCACGAGTGCGAGGAAGTTCTGCGCGGTCGACGCCGTGGACCAGTACAGCTGCGGGGCAAAGTAGTCCACCCAGCCGCGCTGTAACCACAACCGCGAGTCCGCGTAAATCGCGGCGTAGGAATCAAGCCCGTTGATACCCGCCGGTATCCCCGGTCGCCAGATGCCGAAGGGGCTGATGCCGACCCGAGCCGTCGGCGTGACGGCGTGCACGTCGCGATACAAGCGTTCGACGAATCGGTTGATGTTGTCTCGCCGCCAGTCATCGCGCCCCAGCGTACCGCCTCCGGCCTGATACCGGGCGAAGAGTGCGCTATCCGGGAATGAGGCCGCCGTACAGTTCCCCGTCGACGCGGGATACGGATAGAAATAGTCGTCCAGATGAATGGCATCGACGGCGTACCGCCGGAGGACATCGGTGATGACAGCGATGGCCTGATCGTGGGACGCCGATTCCCCGGGGTCAAACCACAACTGACCGCAGATCCGCTTCATCACGTCGGGCCGACGCACCCCGAAATGATTCGGTGCCAAGCGGAGCGTGTCACTGAGATTGCCTGCGCGGAACGGATTGAACCACGCATGCAATTCGAGTCCGCGTTCGTGGGCTTGCGTGACGGCAAACTGGAGCGGGTCCCATCCGGGATTCGCCCCTTGGGTGCCGGTCAAGCTGCGCATCCACGGTTCGAGGGTCGACGGATACAAGGCGTCGCCCGCCGCACGAACATGGAGCACCACCGCATTGAGCCCACGCTGCTGCGCCAGATCGAGCAGCGCGAGCATCTCGGCCTGCTGCTGGGCGACGGTCAGCGTCGGACTCGATGGCCAGTCGATGTTGGCGACCGTGGCGATCCACATGCCACGGAACTCACGGGTGATGGCCGGCACCGTAAAGGCCACGGGGGGCGTGGGCGTCGTCGGTGTGGTGGGCGTGGTCGGCGTGACCGGCGCTGTGGGTGTATCCCCGCCACTGCATGCCGCGAGGGTCAGAAGCACTAACGTCGAAATCAGTCGTTGCATCATGCCGCCAAGATACGCGAGCGACTCGCCCCTTGCCTGCTTGGCGGATGCCATGCATCGTCGCCTGCATGCGAATCGGCATTGATCTGGGCGGGACAAAAATCGAAGCGATCGCGCTTGACAGTGACGGGAGCACGTTGGCCCGCGAACGCGTCGCAACGCCACGGGCGTTTCGCGAAACCATCGACGCCATTGCGGGACTGGTCGCCCGCCTTGAAGGCACGACGGGTCGCACCGGCACCGTGGGAATCGGTATCCCCGGCACCGTCGTCCCATCGACCGGCCTGGTGAAGAATGCCAATTCCACGTGGCTGATCGGTGAACCCCTTCCCGCCGCTCTTGGATCGGCGCTCGGACGTCCCGTGCGCGTGGAAAACGATGCCAACTGCTTTGCCCTGTCAGAAGCAACGGATGGTGCGGCTGCCGGCGCCGGCGTGGTGTTCGGCGTGATCATGGGCACCGGCGTCGGGGGCGGCATCGTGCTCAATGGCCGGGTGCACCGCGGCCGCAACCTGATCGGTGGAGAATGGGGACACAATCCACTGCCGTGGCCCTCCGTCGACGAAGTACCGGGGCCTCCCTGCTACTGTGGACTCCAGGGCTGCATTGAAAGCTGGATCTCCGGCCCGGCGGTCGCCGCGGAGTTCACGCGCGTGACCGGGCGCCCAGTCACGACGCCGGACCTCATCGCAGCGGCAGAAGCCGGCGATATGGAGGCGAGCGCTGCGCGCGATCGATTCTTCCGACGCACCGCACGGAGTCTGGCCACCATCATCAACCTGCTCGATCCGGACGTGATCGTCCTCGGCGGCGGGATGTCGAATATTCAAGGGCTGGTCGACGCGGTGTGCACCGAGGTCCCGCGGTGGGTGTTCTCGGACACCGTGTCGACACCGATTGTCCGGCATCGCCATGGCGACTCGAGCGGCGTCCGTGGAGCGGCGTGGCTGTGGCCACCCATGCGGTAATCGGCCAGCCCCCGTTGTCCCTCTTCGGGAATCCGAATAGCATTCCCTGCACGGCAGGTCCGGCCCCGGTGCCGCCTGTTGGCCTATCGTATAATGGCTATTACCTCGGCCTTTGGAGCCGATGATCTTGGTTCGATTCCAAGTGGGCCTATCGTAACCTGTTGTACAGCAATAGGTTACAGTTCATTATCCAACGACATATCCGGCCGGTTGGAAAGGCCGTCGTGTTCGGTTAAATTGAGGGGCTACAGGAATTTGGGACGGAGACGCCGCGCCAATCGGTACCGGTGAGCCTTCGCCCCGTTCGATTTTCCACTCCCGACGACGATGAGGTGGTCGGGGTGTCGCCCTCAACGCGCGCGAGACTGCCAT
>JBDKIJ010000258.1:0-4580 GCA_039797155.1 Gemmatimonadota bacterium
AACGGCGTGGACTTCTTCGACCCCTTGAAGCCCGCCTTGCCGGCCGAGCCCCACGACACCGCGTTGCCATGCATGTCGGTGATCGTGATGGTCGTGTTGTTGAACGTGGCGCTGACGTGGGCGATGCCTTCCGCCTCGACGACGCGCTTGGTCTTCTTCGCGGTAGCCATGGCTTACTTGGTCACCTTCTTCTTGCCCGCGATGGCGCGGCGCGGCCCCTTCTTGGTGCGCGCGTTCGTGTGCGTGCGCTGCCCGCGCACGGGGAGCCCGCGGCGGTGACGCGTGCCACGATAGGAACCGATGTCCATCAGGCGCTTGATGTTCATCGCGACCTCGGTGCGCAGGGCACCTTCGACGCGATGATTGCGCTCGATTTCCTGACGGAGCTTGTTGAGGTCGTTGTCGTTGAGGTCGCGAACGCGCTGCGCGCTCGACACCCCAGTCGCCTCGAGGATCTTCTGGGCGGTCTTGCGACCGATGCCGAAGATATAGGTCAGGCCGATCTCGATCTTCTTCTCACGCGGGAGATCGACGCCAGCGATACGTGCCATAGTGTGCGCTTCCCCTTAGCCCTGACGCTGCTTGTGCTTCGGGTTGCGCTTGCAGATGATGCGAGTCACGCCCTGTCGCTTTACGACCTTGCAGTGCTCACAGATCGGCTTCACGCTGCTGCGAACTTTCACGGGTCACCTCGGCGCTCTCGCGCCGACGGAGTCTCCCGCACCACCCTGCGGCGGCCGGCTGGACTCCCCATGCTGTTCATCGCTCATGAAGCATCTCAGAGCATCACCGAAGCGATGACTGCGATTCCGCGCACGAGCGAAGCGAAAGTGGCCAGCGGATTGGCCAGGAATGAAATCACCCATTTCTGGGCAAGACTCGAAGCGTAGCGGACTTAGGCGATCCCCGCAAGGGATGCGTGCACCTCAGCCATGGCGGCCACGGGGTCGGGCGCGGCCGTCACAGCCCGCCCCAGAATCAGCCACCGGGCCCCCGCCACAGCCGCCGCCTGCGGCGTCATGACGCGTTTCTGATCGTGGGTCGCCCCTCCGTCGAGCCGAATGCCGGGGATCAGGAGCCCCAACGCGTCGCCGTGGCGAGCGCGGACGGGTGCGGCTTCATGTCCCGAACAGACGATCCCGGCACCTCCCGCCTCGCGCACGTCGCCCGCCAGCCGCAGCACTTCAGCCGCGACGTCGACGGCCGACCGCCCCCAGGCGGCGCCCAGCGCGGTAGCATCCATGCTGGTCAAGACTGTGACGCCGAGGATCTGGCACCCCGGCGCGCCGGCCTCGCCCCCGCCCTCCAATGCGCCCATCACGGCCGCCGCGATCATCTCGCGCCCGCCGGAGGCATGCACGGTCAGGAGACTGGCGCCATGCCGAGCGACGCTCCGCGCGGCCCCCCGCACCGTGTTGGGGATGTCGTGCAGCTTGAGGTCCACGAAGACGCGCTTCCCCTCGTCACGCAGCCACTGCACCACCGACGGGCCTTCGGCCGCAAACAACTCCAACCCGACCTTGTAGAAGTCGCAGTGGTCGCCGAGCGCGCGGACGAGCGCCGCCGCCCCAGCACGATCGGAGACATCGAGGGCGACGATCGGCGTCGCCCGCGCCGGCGCGGAGGTCAGGTTGGCCATTGCAACGTTCCAGTCAGGGAAGCAAGGTCACGTACGCCCTCGCGATCGCACCACGACGCGAGTTGGCGCACCACCCGCGCGGGAGCCCGCGGGTCACGCAATGAGGCGGTCCCGACGCCAACGAGCGACGCCCCCGCCATTAGATACTGTACCGCATCGTCGCCGGTACTCACGCCGCCGAGGCCGATCAGGGGGACCGTGGGCATGGCGCGGTGTACGCGCCAGGTGGCCAACAGGCCGATCGGAAGCAACGCGGGGCCACTGATGCCGCCCGAACCGAAGCTGATGCGGGGACGCCGATGGTGAGGATCGATCACCAGCCCAGGCATCGTGTTGACCAGCGTGAGCCCGGTGGCCCCCGCGTCCACCGCGACACGCGCGGTATCCACGATCCCGGCGCCAAGTGTCGGGGAAAGCTTGACGAAGATCGGGCGCGTCGTGCGGGCACGCGCGGCCGACACCAGCGACGCCAACGCGACGGGATCCGCCCCGAACTCGAGCCCTCCGGCCTTCACGTTGGGGCAACTCACATTCAACTCGAAGGCGTCCACCCCGGCGAGGTCAGTGAGCGCCTCCACGATCACCGCAAAGTCGTCGACGCTGTTGCCGACCACGTTCACGAACAGGCGCGTGCCCGGATGATGCCGCGGCATCCATGGCAGATGTTCGCGCTTGACCGCCTCGAGCCCGGGATTGGCGAGGCCGATCGCATTGATCATACCGCCGGCGAACTCGCTCACGCGCAGCGCCGGGTTGCCGGTGCGCGGCGCCACGCTCACAGCTTTGGTAGACAGACCGCCGATGGCCGACAGGTCCATGACGTCCTCAAGCTCGCGCCCGAATCCGGCCGTGCCGGAGGCGAGCACGATCGGATTGCGGAAGGAGAGGCCGGCGACGGTGGTACCCGGAAAGCTCGCGGTCATGATCAGGGAGGCGTTGGACGACCCGACAACGTCGTGCGGGTGCGGAGTCGGCGGACGCTGTCACTCCAAATTCGCACGCCGTCGTTCCATGCGAATTTGAGCAATTCCGGCGTCGCCACAAAGTCCGGCCGGGTGGCCGGATCGTCGCCCTGCAGACGCGCGGCGACCGCCGAGAACCCGTATTGCGCGCGAACGCGCCGTTGCCAGCTCTCCGCGCTGTCGGGGCGCAACAGGCTGGCGGCGTACCACGCCATCGGTGCCACGGGCGCCTCGGGGCGTGTGCTTGCGAGTTGTGCGAACATGGCGGCTGCGAGCCACGGGGCCCGCAGTGAATCGCGCGCCACCTCGGCCGCCAGATAGGCGCCGGCTCCGGTCGCCTCATCGCGGGCGGTCAACACCCGCACGAGCAGGAGCTGTTCATCGAGACGGCGGGCAAGGCTGGTCCGACGACTCACGCTATCCATCCGACTCCACGCCGAATCCGCCGATGTAAGGCTCGTCGCACGACGCAGCCCCACATACCCGATGCGCGCCCCGGCCTCTCCCGTCAGCGTCGTATCCCGCCCCGCCAGCTCGCGTGTCGCATGCAGGTGACGCAACGCGATGGTGTCGTCACCAGCCCGAAGCCACTGGTCCCCCAACGCGAAATGCAGTGCGGCCCGTGCCTGAGGGCGCACCTTCGCGTTGGTGAAGGCGCGGACGACCCGCTCTGCCTCAGAGAAACGTCCAGCGATGGCCAGCTCCCGCACCGCTCTTATGGCGTCATCCCGGTAGTCGCCGCGGCGTGCCCGATCGACCAGGAGCGACTCGACCGGGGCCAATACGCCGGTGTTCAATGCCGCGCCGACCAACTCCCACGGGAGCGTACCGGATTCCATGCCGGCGAGATAGGTCGTGACCGCCGTCAGGTCACCTTGCGCGAGTGCAGCGCGGGCGGCCCAGAGCCGTGCCTGGCGCGCAGTCTCGGGATCGGTGGCGCGGAGCAGCGTGTCCAGACGCGCCCGGGCTTCTGCCACACGCGACGTCCGAATAGCGCAACTGGCCAACGCGAGCTTCGCCCGGTCACGCTCCGCGATCGTCACCCCGTCTCCCGCCAGTGCTTCCTCCAGGCGCCGGGTCCCCTGCTCACACTCACCCGCCAACGCGGCCCCGCGCCCGGCGAGGTAGAGGGCGCGCGTGCGCCACGGGCTGTCTGGGAACCGCACCAACACGGTTTCCGCGCGCGCCGCCGACTGCTGGAACTGCGCGCGGGCATCATCCTCGGCATCACGGCGCAAGCGCGCATCACCGGCATCCGCCAGTGCCTGCGCGTTGTACATGCCGTTGTAGTACACGCAGCTGGTGGAGACCGCGACCGTGACGACGGCGAGCACCGCGCGCCGTGACCGATGTCTGATCATCGACCAGCGGGCGGCCTCACGCACCGCCGCCACCAACCTTGCGCTCGTACTGATTGAGATAGCGGACCACGCCTTCCGCGATGTGTTCCGCCAACTCCGCCTGTCGCTCCGTATCGGACAGGTAGGCCGACTCGGCGCGATTAGATCCGAAGCCCACCTCGACGAGCACGGCCGGCATGAAGGCCGTCACCAGCACCATGAATCCCGCCTGTTTCACACCGCGGCTGGGTCCCGGATGCACCGACTTCATCTCCTGCTGGACGAGTTCCGCCAACCGCAGCGATTCGCGCAAGTGCTCGTTCTGCGCCATGTCGCGCATGATGAACCCCAGCGGATCGTCGGCCGAAGAAGGTAACGCCGCTTCGAATCGCACCGCTTCATTTTCCATCGCGGCGACGCGCCGTTCATCCTCGGTCTTCGCTTCAGCGAGAAAGTACGTTTCGAATCCGCGGGCACTTCCGGGATTTGCCCATCGCGGGTTGGCTGCGTTCACGTGGATCGACACGAAGACATCGCCCCGGGCCTTGTTGGCAATCCGTCCTCGATCGCCGAGCGCGACGAGGGTATCCGTCGTCCGGGTCATGACCACCTGCACGCCACGTAATTCGAGGGCGCGTC
>JBDKIJ010000259.1:0-5036 GCA_039797155.1 Gemmatimonadota bacterium
GCAACGGGGCATTGCTCACCCACACCACATCGGCATTCTTCGGGTCCGCCGTGATGTTCATGTAGTACCACGAGCGCGTCTGGATCAGGCGATCGCCGCTCAGGAGGCGCCAGCTCTTCCCTGCATCATCACTGCGGTACAGGCCGCCCTGCTCCGCCTCGACAATCGCGTAGATGCGGTCGGGGTTCGCCGGCGACGCCGCCACGCCAATCTTCCCCATCAGCTTGGGCAACCCTTCGCTCAGCCGGTTCCACGTCGCGCCACCATCGGTGCTCTTCCAGATCCCGCTGCCGGGGCCACCACTGCGCACCGTCCAGGGCATCCGCTGATGATCCCACATCGCAGCATACAAAATGCGCGGGTTGGTCGCATCCATCGAGAGATCACTCGCCCCGCTCGTGGCATTCTCGCCCTTCAGGATCTGCGTCCAGCTCTTGCCGCCGTCGGTGCTGCGATAGATGCCGCGATCGGCCGTCCCCTTCCAGCGATCACCCTGCACCGCCACATACACGACCTCCGGATTCTGCGGATGGACGCGCACGGCCGAGATCTGCCGCGCAGACGCCAGTCCCATATGCGTCCACGTGCGCCCCTGATCGGTGCTCTTGTAGACGCCATCACCGTAGGTTGACGACTGGCCACGAATCGCATGTTCGCCGGTGCCAACGTAGATGACATTCGCATCGCTTGGCGCCACGGCGATCGCGCCGATGGAGCTCGTGCGGAAGAATCCATCACTGATGTTGCGCCAGCTGATCCCCGCATCGTCGGTACGCCAGAGACCGCCGCCGGTATAGCCGGCGAAGTAGGTCATGGGCTGCGAGGGAATGCCGACCACGGCGTTCGCCCGTCCCCCACGGAACGGCCCGATGTTGCGCCACGCGAGTGCGGCGATGGTCGAGGAATCGAACGCGGTCGCAACAACGGCCGACGTTGAGGGTCGGGCAGCAGCAACCCGGGATTGCGCCGGCAGGAGCTGAACCGCCGCACTCAGGAGCGTCAGCCCAGACAGGATGACAGAAGTTGTGGCATGCATGGCAGGGAGGGTGAAAGTCCTTTCAAAGTTATCATGACACCGCCTCGCTCAGCGATGGAGCAAGGACGGGGTCGTGGCCGGCGGCCGACGATGACGCGTCGCCTGTTCGTACGCATACGCGAGCGCCAGTAATCGCGGCTCACTGAACGGACGCCCCAGGAACTCGAGGCCGACCGGGAGGACGTTATCCGTGAAGCCGGCGGGGACGGTGATCGCCGGAAAGCCGGTGGTGGGGCTCAGCCCCCGGTTATCGCCGCGTCCATACCCATCATTGGGGCGAGGATTCGTCAGCACATCCGCCGCGATCACCGTTGGCGGTGCGTCGTAGGTGTTGTAGATGACGGCATCCAGCTGCAGATCGGCCATCAGTTTGAGCAGGGCCACTCGGGTCGCCTCACGGCGCTGCTGCACCACGAGATAGTCCGGATCGCGCGTCGTCTTGCCGATGTACCCGATCAGTGACCGCGCGCGCCATGGGTTCACCGGACCGGTGAGCAAGATTTCCTTGAGCGTCTTCACCGGTGCGTTGGGATGCTGCGCCAGATAGGCATCGGTCGCTTCTTCCGTCTCGAAATCATTTGAGACCTCGCGTCCGGGAATCGCTGGGAGACTCACGCTGTCGATCACCGTTGCGCCAGCGGCACGCAGCTCGGCCACCGTGCGCGTCATGATGGCCCGCACCTTGGCGTATTCCGCCTCCGTCTCGCGGGCGAGCGAATCGCGACGCGCAGCCGCGGTATCACCGGAAGTCGCCGCACGCGCCGAGGGCATCCGACGCGGCGTGCGGAGAATGGCGACCCGTGCGCCCTTGAGGGCATCAGGGCGCAAACCATTCCGATAACTTTCCGGGATGTGACCCACCGTATACGCCGTGATCGGATCGTTGGCATCATAGCCGGCGATCACGTCGAGGACGCGCGCCGCATCGGCCACGGTGCGCGTCATCGGCCCCATCGTGTCCTGCGTGGGGTTTGCCGGCAACATGCCGAAGCGGCTGACGAGCGGTAAGGTCGGACGGAGCCCCACCAGACTGCTGACCGCAGCCGGGCCTCGAATCGATCCGCCCGTATCTTCACCAATGCCCACCAACCCGAAGTTGGCGGCCACGGCCGACGCCGAGCCTCCGGACGAACCACTGGGATTGCGGGTCGGATCATAGGCATTGCGGATGATCCCGCTTCCCGAGCCCACGAAGCGCTGTGCAAACTCGCCCATCGTCGTCTTGGCCAGAATGATCGCACCGGCCCCTTCAAGGCGCTGCACAATGGTGGCATCGCGCTTCGGCACGAATTGGGCGAAGATCGCCGACCCGTAGGTCGTCGGCATCGTGCGTGTTTCTACCTGATCCTTGAGCATCACCGGGACGCAGTGCAGGCGCCCGAGCGGCGTGCGGGGCTTGGCGCGACGCGATGCGCGGTGGACGCCATCGAGGGAATCGGCCAGCGCCAAGGCTCGGGCATTTACATGCTGAATCGCATTGAGCGCCGGCCCCTGCTTGTCATACGCCGCGATGCGATCGAGGTACTGCTGGACCAACGCCCGACATGTCAGGCGTCCGGCGTCAAACGCCGTGTGCACCTCGTCGATCGTGGCCTCGAGGGCATCGAATGGCTGGGCGGGCGGGCGCTGCGACGACACGAGCGAGGCCGGAACGACCATCAGCAGGGCAAGACGGGCAGGCAGTCGAAGCATGGCGGGCAGAATGCGGTGTGGACGCCGTGAGATGTATGTGGGAGGAGCCGTTGCGGAACCGTCCCAAGCTTACCACCAGAGCGGCGCGTCGGCTGCTTCTCGTCGATATTATCGGGATGGAGCCGAATGCCTTTGCCCCGTCGCATGGACGACGTCGACGCTTTCGCCGCACCGCCGATCTCACGGCCCTACGACTCGGTCGGGCCATTTTGGCGTATCTGGCACTCGTTATTGCCATCATCACGCTCGCCCCGTTCCGATTTTCTCTGGAGGCGATGCACGGGCTCGCGAATTTCACCAATCCGCGTGACCTCGTGATGAATGTGCTGCTGTTCGTGCCCTTCGGCTTTGTCCATCAGCTCACCAGACCGCGTGGGGCCCGACTGGCGTGGGCGTCGATCCTCTTTCTTTCGCTGGCGCTGAGTAGCACCGTCGAAGCACTGCAGATCTTCACTGTTGATCGCTATCCATCACTCCTTGATCTCGCCACCAACACGATCGGTGGTCTGCTCGGCGCGTGGTTCTACGCGATTCTCGAGCCCGAGATGGAGGGTGAGTCGACGGTTCGCACCCTCGCGCTGGAATTGCCCCTCATGGGGCTCGTCTACCTCCTCGTGCCGCTCGCCTGGCTGATCGGGTTGGGTAACGGGTCCGATCTCTCACGCCGTCTGCTGATCCTTCCGCTCGCCGCCATGGCGGGCGCGATCATTGGCACCGTCGATGCGGCCTATCTCACGCATCGCCATGGGAGACGGCGTCGGGGATGGGGGTGGGGGATCGGGATGAGCCTCGGGTGGGCACTCGTTGCCATTGTGCCCGCCACGCGCGCGGCTCTTCCGGTGAGCCTGGCCGCCGTTTCGCTCATGCTGGGGCTGCTGTTCGCTCAGGCGATCCTGACCCAACAGCGGATTCAGGAACATCGGCGCCGCTTCGAGCTGCCCACCCTGCGGCTGGTGATGCCGCTCTTCGTGCTCTACCTGCTGCTCTCGTCGCTCTGGCCGCTCAGCGGGTTCACGTCCTCGTTTTCCGCGATGCTGGCTCTGCGCTTCGACGGGAATGCCGCCGATGCCTTTTCCATGATGTACTTCCTGCTGGAGCACGTCGGTGCGTTCACGCTGGTCGGGTATCTGACGGCTGAGTATCGCGGACGCGACACCGAGGGGTTTGCTCCGGCGCTGCCCAGCGTGCTCACCATCTCCTTGCTGCTTGCACTCGGCATTCAGCTGGCACGTGGCTTCCACCCGGCCCTCGGTGCGAGCCTAACCCTGTTCCTGCTCTCACCGCTCGCCGCGATTTTCGGCGGCTACGTCTACGTCCTGCAGCGCGCGCATGTTCGCGCACTGGTCGAACGCCGCGACCTCGAGGCGAGGGTCGCCTCCATGCACACGCCAACGTTCGTGATGCCCGGCCAAGCCCCCGTCGACGACTAGGGACTCAGTCGTCGACGATCGCGTCGGCCTCGATCTCCACCAGATATTCGTCGCCGATCAGCCGCGCTTCGACCAGCGTGTTGGCCGGCATGATGTGCCCGAACCGCTCGCCGTGCGCCCGCGCAACCGGCTCCCAGTGCGCACGATCGGACACGAAGACACGGGTCCGTACGACATCTTCCAGCCGTCCGCCGAGTGACTGCAGCGCCCCCGCGATCTTGTCGATGCAGAAATGCGTCTGAGCCGCCGGATCCGCACCGCCAATGGCGTGGCTGCCATGCGTGGCGGTCGTACCGGACACCGAGATCTGGTTGCCTTTTCGCACCGCACGACTGTACCCGGCCATCGGCTCCCACACGGTCCCACTGAGCGCCAACGTGCGCCCGTTCGTTCCCGCACGTGTTTCAAAGGGCGACGGGAACTGCGACAGATGATGACTGAGATCGCCGCTGGCCGTCAGGAACGGCGGGGTGCGATACTCGTCGCCACAGTCACCGGGAATCGGCGCCAAGAGCGCCTGCGCCTCGGCGAGCCGAGCATGATCCTCGGCATCCAATTGGAAGCTGAACAGGCGGACCGTGTCGTCGACATGCGCCGATTGACCGAGTCGTGCCCCAATGATCACCGCGCCAACCCCCGGCTGCTCCAGCACCCACCGACTGGCTACGAGGGGAATCGACACCCCGTGCTTGCGTGCCACGGCATCGGCGGCCGATAGGAGTTGCTGAAACGGCGCCCATCCTCCGGCAGTACGAATGAATCGCCCGTACTTCATCTGTGACCACGTGGTCAGATGCTCCCAGTCCGGTTCCGGTGCGCCAAGCCATCGCTCACTGAGAAAACCGCCCAGCACGGTGCCGTAACAGAGGAGCTGCACG
>JBDKIJ010000260.1:0-2743 GCA_039797155.1 Gemmatimonadota bacterium
CCGTGGTACCCCGCGGGGTGGAGGGCGTAGTCGGCCAGGATGGCGCGGACGATGGCGGGGTAGTCGTGGGCGATGGTCATAGGCCTTTTCGATCACCCCACCGGCGTTTCGAATGACTCGCATGGCGGCATGCTACCGCCCCTCCGGCATCATCCCGGCCTGCTGCAGCGCGTCGAGATTTTCGAGGATTGATTCGAAACGCAAACGCCGTCCATCGGTAAAGCGTACGAGAACGTGCGTGTCCGGCGACGGAAATTCCTGGACCATCTCGGGCCGCGCATCACCCCAGAACGGAATGGTGGCATAGGCACGGCCCTGCTCTCGCACCTCACACACGATCGCATAGAGGGGGCCCGTCGGCTCCGTCACGCCTTCATCGGAATTCTGACAGCTGGTCCAGTAGGAGCCATTGATCGGGATATTCCGCAGGGTGCAGTGCTGGCGATCGGTATCGAAATGGCGGCAGTAGGCGCAGTGATGGGTCCCGCCATTGGGCATGGGAGGCTCGGCGAAGCGTGGGACTGCATGACGCCCGATTGTGGGCGTGCTGAACGGTGCCGAGGGGGTCTGACAGTCCGGGTGATTGTGTCCCGGGCGGTAGAGCCGGGTAACAGGAGGAAGTGGGGCCGGCGGCAGGAGACAGAGTCACGCGTCGCGGTGGTACCGCGCGCGGGGAAATGGTGAGGCGAAGGGCGGCCGCCAGTGGCAATCTCTGGTTAGCAGACAGTCAGCCGTTCAATGTTTTGGGAAATACCGCGATCCTAAAACAACGACCATCACACTTTAATTCGCTGAAGCATCTCGGTCCGCCCTGCCCGACCTCCTTCGCGCCGAGATGATGCGCAGGACGTCCCCACTCATGCTTCAAGCGCGCCGACGCCAGCGGCTCGGATCGCTATGGAGATGCAGACAGCCTCGGACAACGACATCCGCATCGGTCAGACGATAGTAGATGGCGTACGGAAAGCGCCGGAGCAGTACACGGCGCAGATCGCGATGCACCGTGGGGCCCGCCTCGCTGAAATGCTGGACGAGCGCGAACGCCACTGCAAGCTCGGCACGAAACTGCTCGCCGAGTCCCGGCTGCCGATCTTCGTACCAGTTATACGCACCTACGATGTCGCGCGCGGCGGCAGGCGCGATGCGGAGAGCGCGACTCACCGCCTCGGTTTGAGGCGCTGCTGCACGTCGTGCCAGGTCTCGGTCGCCTCGTCAGCGGGATCGGCGAGCCGGCGGTCGAGCTCATCCAGATGCCAACTCGGAACCGGTACGCTCGTCGAGGACTGCGCGAGGCTGTCCCAAATGTCCTCTACCAGCTGCAAGCGCTGCGCCGGCGGGAGGTCAAGGATTTGCTGGAGGAGCGGCGTTGCGGCCATACGTGGAAGGTGCGCGGGTCCGGGACCGGTGACAAGTCCGTCGTTGTTAGGAACAACGTTCGACACGATCCGCCTTTCGCGCCGAGATGATGCACAGGACGTCCCCGTTTTCACGTTCACAGTGGATGATCACCAGCAGCGGATTTGCCGCCTGATCCTAGTCGAGTACGGCGAGCCCGTGCTTCTTGACCACCGCGAGCATTTTAAGCGCCACCCCACTGGGGCGTTTGGCGCCGGTCTCCCACTTCTCTACGGTGCTGGCACTCGTATTCAAGCGCCGAGCGAAGACGGCCTGACTCACCTTCGCCTGCTCGCGAATCTTCCGGATCTGGGCCGGCGCCAAGGGTTCGGGGCTGCTCAGCGCCGCTTCATCGAGATGGCGCATCGTGGTCTTGCCAATGGCGCCGACCTGATGGAGTGCCGTTGCCGCCGAGTGGATCGCCTCGAAGGCGTCGCTCTTGTACTTACGCTTGGTCGTCACGACAGATCTCCTCGAGTTCCTTGGCCTTGAACAGCTCGGTGAGCTGCGCCGCCGTCAACTTCTCGTACCCTTTGGCCAATTCACGAAGGGCCGAAAGCTCTGCTGGATCGATATTGGCTCGATCCTTCTTAGCGAACAGATAAGTGAGCACCCAGTGCCGACCGCCTTTGGCCAGAATGATGCTCCGGTAGAGGTTTCGACTCACCCGTTTCTTGTAGACGCCGCCGCCGAGGTCATCGCACTGCCCAGCCTGCGCCTGCTTCACCGCTCGGCAGAGCTCGTCATCTGTGATGGCCGCCTTCCGCGCTGCCCTGGCAAACCAGGAGGTCTTGAGCACGCGAGCGGAACGGAGGGCATCAACCATAGACAAAAACGTAGCACCAAGTGCTACGTTTCTCAAGCGAGTCGATTGATGGGATCCTCCTCCCCGAGCTCCGATTGGATGCCTTAACGCTCATCGTGCGATTGGGCGACGGCCTTTGGCTGGTGTCAGTGGGGGGGTGCAATATTTTCTATCTGCATTGCTGCTGAATTGCCGCTGAATTCCTTGGGGGTGAATGCCAGTATGGGTCTCATTTTTCGCAAATCGATCAACATCGGACCGCTCCGCGTGAACCTGAGCCGCTCCGGCGTGGGCTACAGCGTCGGGGCCGGCGGCTTCCGCACCGGCGTCCGCGCCAATGGTCGGCGCTACACGCGCGTCACCGTCCCCGGTACCGGGCTCGGCTACCAGCAGGAGCACCCGCGCGGCGGCGGCTGTCTCCTCGCCATTGCCACACTCGGCGCAGCCGCCACGGGCGCGGCCGCCATCAGTGCCCTGCCCCTGCTTTCATGACCCCGCCCCGACCCCACACGCCATGGATCGCCCCACCTTCGTGCGTTTGCT
>JBDKIJ010000261.1:0-5110 GCA_039797155.1 Gemmatimonadota bacterium
TGTTCCGCATCGGGCATCTGGGTGATACCAACACACTGACGCTGGCCGGTGCCTTGGCCGGCGTGGAAATGGCGCTGTGCGATGCGGGGATTCCCGTCACGCTGGGAAGCGGTGTCGGTGCGGCGCTTGCGCACTGGCGCGTGCAGGCATGACGACGAAGGACGTGCGCGTCGTGGTCACGCGCAAGATGCCGGCGTCAGTCGAGGAGCGCATTGCCGCGCAGTACGATGCGCTGTTCAATCGCACCGATATCGCATTGGCGCCGGAGCAGTTGGCACAGGTGCTGCAGCAGGCCGATGTGGTGGTTACGACGGTGACGGATCGGTGGCACGCCGGGATTTTCGATACGACCAACATTCGCGCGAAGCTGATTGCCAATGTCGGTGTCGGCGTCAATCACATCGATCTCGAGGCGGCACGTCGTGCCGGGATCACCGTGACGAATACGCCCGATGTCGTCACGGATGATACGGCGGATGTCGCGATCGCCTTGATGCTGATGGCCATGCGTCGGCTCAGCGAGGGCGAACGTCATTTGCGCAGCGGTGCGTGGAGTGGGCTACGCCCGACGTTCATGTTGGGGCGTACGCTCCGCGGCAAAACGCTCGGCATCGTTGGCTATGGACGCATCGGTCGCGCCGTGGCGCGCATCGCCCGGGCGGCGTTCGATATGAAAATCGTCTGGTATGCGCCACGCGAACCACGCATTGAGGATCCGGCATCGGCGGGCCCATCGGATGCCGTACGGGCAGATTCCCTGGACGCATTGCTGCAGCAGGCGGATGTGGTCTCGCTCCATTGTCCCGCGACGCCGGAAACACGGCATCTCATGAACGCCGACACGTTGGCGCGCATGCAGCCCCATGCGTATCTGATCAATACCGCACGCGGTGATGTGGTGCACGAGGCGGCACTCGTACGGGCGCTGAAGGATCAGACGATTGCGGGTGCCGGGCTCGATGTCTTCGAGTTCGAGCCGAGCGTCACCGCCGAACTGATGGAGATGGAACAGGTGGTACTGGTGCCGCATTTGGGGAGCGCCACCATTGAAACGCGCACCAACATGGGGTTGCGTGCACTCGCCAACGTTGATGCGTTCGTTGCCGGTCAACCTGTCCCCGATCGCGTGGGCTGACGGTGTCACCGCGCGCGACGTCCTCCACTCCCCTCGATTCCTTCGAGCGCTTCGCACCGAAGGCGCTCACGTTCCTGCGTGGGTTGGCCCGTAATAATCGGAAGGAGTGGTTTGAAGACCACCGCGCCGACTACGAGCGCGAAGTGAAGGCGCCGCTCGCCCAGTTGATCGAAGAGATGGATGTGCGGTTGGCCGAGGTCGCACCGGAAATCATCGGGTCGCCGAAGAAGTCCGCGTTCCGGATCCATCGCGATGTGCGCTTCAGCAAGGACAAGTCGCCGTACAAGACGCACGTGGCCTGCTGGTTCTTTCACCGGGATGTCGGCACGCGGATCGTCTCTGAGGCCGTCCATGGTGGGGCGGGCTTCTATCTGCATGTCGCTCCGGGCGCCTCCTTTTGCGGTGGTGGCATCTGGATGCCGCCCCGACCAGCCCTCCAGAAGATCCGCGAGGCACTCGTGGAGGACGGGGAAGGGTGGGAGGCCATCGTCTTGGATCGCGGCTTCCGGCGTCGCTTCGGGGCGCTCGATGAGGAAGGGATGCTCACGCGTATCCCCCGAGGGTTCGACCCCCAGCACCCTGCTGCCGCGTGGCTCCGGTATCAGTCGTTCACGGCGGGGTGCCCCCTGACCGATGATGAGGTCACCAGTCCACGGCTCCCGGACCTCCTGACCCGCTATTTCGCCGCCATGACCCCCTTCGTCCGGTGGCTGAATCTGGCGCTCGGCCTCCCGGCCGCCTCGCGGCGCTGATCGACCCACATCACATCTTTCCGGTGCGGTGACGTGTTGGTCGCGGTCGGCGGGTACCATCCGCCACGCCGCTGGGTGAGATTCCGACCGTCATGTCGAAGTCGCTGAAGCTCACGCTTGATATCCTGATCGGTGCCGCGGCCCCGGTGCTGATCCTGAAATACGGGACGGCACCGCTGGGGACGCTGACGGCGTACCTCACGGCGGCACTCGTTCCCGTGGCGTGGGTTCTCATCGATCTCTTCGTCGTCACCCGCCGATTCAATTTCATCACCACCTACGGCGGTGGTTCGGCGATCATGCGCGGCGCTCTCGCTTTCTGGTACGTGGACGGCGCCCTCTTTGCCTTCAAGGACAGCGCGAGTTACCTGTTGGCGTTCCTGGTGTTCGGCATTTCGGCGTTCACGTTGCGACCGGTAACGCGATCGATCGCCCTGCAGGGCGTGGGGCCCGATACGCCGGAGCGCGAGCTGCAGGTCGAGCGACTGCTTGATGAGCCTGGTGTCCGGCGGGCGATGCAACGTGGAGCCCTCCTCGTTGGAGGAAGCAATCTGTGCGCGGGCGTGGTGAATTTCTTCATCAACTACCGCATGGTCGTCGCGCCGTTCAATACGCCGGCGTTCAATGATCAGGTTGCGAATGTGAACGCCATCACGCGGATCGTGCTGGTGTTGCCAGACATGCTCGTGCTGTTCTACGCCTTCAGCCTCATGTACAAGGCGATGTACGCGCTACTCCCGGCCGAGGACGGCGCCGATCCGGAGGCTGGCGAATTCTGGACGCTCCTGCGTCGTCGGGAAGACGCGATGGCAATGGTTCGGACAGGCGAACACCCTGCGCCGGCACTGGCTGATGTGGATGTTGACGCCCGGGCATCGCGGCAGGCTCGCGAGGAATTCGGTCTCGGGTAGGAACGGGTGCGCTGTTGCGCCCCATGTGCCATGCATCACCACGGAGCGTTTGCGAGCCGGTGCGTCCGTGCACGGCTTTTGCGACTCCGGGATTCCGCGCCCTCCGGGCGAGCATCAGGAGCAACTCCAACCTGAAGGGATCCCATGCATACCGCACCCCTGCTGTCTAGACTGGGCTGCGCCGCCGTACTGTTGACGGCTCTGCCGCTGTCCGCGCAGTCCGATGCGCACACCATCCTCCCGACATCATCACCTGGCGATGTCGAAGTCTACCAAGCGCGTAGCGCTGGTCAGGACACGACACGGAAGACGCCGCCAAAACCGAAGACCATGCGACGGGCCACGTCGCAAATCCGCCTGAAGGTGCAGAAAGAAGAGGCACGCGGCATTCTCGAACAGACCCGCGCCGATTCGATCGAAGCCGCCCGTCGCGCGTGGCGGGATTCCGTCTCCATGGCGACGCTCCGCTATCGGGATTCCGTTGCGGCCGTTGAAGCGGCCCGTGCGGATTCACTCGCCGCGGTCGAACGCGCTCGTGCCGACTCGGTGGCCCGAGCCGAGGCCGCATGGCGCGATTCGCTGGCGCGTGCGGACTCGATTGCCGCTGCAGAGCAGGCGTATCAGCGGTACATGGCCCGCTATCGGTTCGGCGGCCGAGGATGGTACATGGGCATCGCGGGCGGTGGTACCGCGCCGGTTGATGAACTCGATAACCTTGGCTATCTCGGCGGATTCGATGCGAACGTCCCGATCGGATGGCATCGAGAGAATTCCACGCTCGGATTCCGGCTGGATCTCGGATACAACCAGTTCAACGGTCGATCCTTCACTGGTGTCGCACCGGCCGGAACATTGGTGACGCTGCAGAACGCGAATCCCCAGGTCCTGTCCGCTGCCCTGAACGTGACGCTCGCGATCCCCTTCGATCTCATTCGAAACGTCAGCCCGTACCTCGTTGGCGGCGGCGGCTTCTATCACTTCCGCTCCTTCGGTTCAGGGTCCGCGCTCGCAGGATTCCTGGGGAATGATGTGCTCGCCACCAACGCCGCCGACAACGTCACCACGCGTAACACCGGTGGGATTCAGGGCGGCGTCGGGATCGACTGGACGGTCGGCACGTCGGCCATCTACCTCGAATCGCGGTTCGTGAATGTGTTTGTTGATCGAACCGATTCCCAGCAGTTCCAGACCATCTTTGGAACCAACCGGAGCAACAATCTGCAGTGGGTTCCCATCGTGCTCGGGGTCAAGCTGCGATAGGATCGGGGGGGCGGTCGCGATGCATCGGATCATGGGCGTCCTATCGCTGGTTGGTGGGTACATCCTGTTCACCGATACACGGCTGGCGGCGGCGCAGCACGCCGTCAGCCGCCCGATCGCCCCACCAACCGGTCCGGTTTCGCTCGAGGGTGACCTGGTCCAGCGTGCGGATACGCCGTTGGTCCAGCTCACCCCGGCGAACACGGTCCTGCGGATTTCCGTAAGACGACGGACCCTCTGGGTGATCGTCGAGAACGACACGCTACATCGTGCGCCGGTGGCGGTTGGTGCCGCACGGTCCTTCACCTATGGCGGTACGCACTGGTCCTTTGCCACGCCGCGCGGACGCTTCGTTGTTCGTGCGAAACGGACCGATCCCGTCTGGATTCCGCCCGACTGGCACTACGCCGAGGTCGCGGCACGCAACCACTTGCGTTTGGCACGCTTGCCCGCGACCGGGCGCATCTTGCGCAATGGTTTACGCCTGGAGATACGCGATTCGGTGATTGGCATGGTGGCCGCGAATGACACGGCCTTTCTCGCGCTGCCGATGGATGAGCACATCGTGTTCGACGGCACGCTGTTCATTCCGCCCTATGACACGCACAATCGCCGGCTGCACGGCGAGCTCGGAGCGTATGCGCTCGATCTCGGCGATGGCTACATGATCCACGGGACGGTCGATCCCGCGTCCATTGGATCCGATCGCACGCATGGCTGCATTCGCCTGCACGATGCGGATCTGCTCTGGATCTACACCTACGTGCCGGTCGGCGCGTCCGTAGTGATTCGCGACTGACTACAACAGGGTGAGTCGTGGAAGCGGAGGACGTGAGCCTTCACCACGGCCAATACCCCGGTACCGCCATTCCGCACGCTCAAGGCGCTCCGCCCCGATCGCATTACGAAGGTCAATGAGCAGCGGCGTGCGCATGGTGGCAGCAAGCGCCGTGAAGTCGAGGGTGAGAAACTCCGACCATTCGGTGAGCACGACCACCGCGTCAGCGTCGTGGGCCGTCTCATACGGATTCCCACACCAGACCACACCGGGC